>PMYF01000970.1 GCA_003171295.1 Acidobacteriota bacterium
ATCACTTGCGGGAACTTGGCGGCGAAGATAAATTCCGGCGGGGTGCGCGCCCGCCAATTCCTGACCATGGACTCGGAAGGAATTCGGTAGTAGGTGGAGTCCACTTCCACGGTGTCAAAGTGGCGGGCATACAGGTTGAGAAAATCCGCGGGCGGCGTGCCGGCCGGGTAGAAGGGACCCACCCAGTCTTCACTCGACCAACTCGAGGTGCCCAGGCGCAGATGGGGGGTTCGCGGTTGGGTCACGTTCGACTCGTGCAGATGCGCGCCAAGCCGTCTCGCGGCAAGCCGCCGGCTCAGTCTGGTTGCGGTCTCAGAATGATTCCCTCACTCGACGCCGCACATCCCGCGTTGCGCCGCGCCGCAACCGCCGCAGGGGCCCGATTCCAACGAGGCTTCAGAGCGCGACGCCCCGCCGACCGCGAAAACCGACAACAACTTTTCTACACGCGGACTCTCACACTGCTTGCAGACCACCTTGGTGGTCGCCCTGGCCACGATCTTTTCAAATGCTGTCCCGCAGTCCCGGCACTTATATTCAAAAAGCGGCATCTCAGCCTCCTGTTGCAATATAGCCAAGCCCCCGCCGGTTTGCAACCCTCGGAACGCGAAATTCCAGCTCGCTCCGCACTTCGTCCCCGCCGCAGGCGCATTTTCTCTAGCTTTTGTGGCCGCCTCTGCTAAAATACCTTGACAGTAAGCGAGTAATTGACTACATTGTCGCGCGGCTATCACGTCACGGTCTTAACTAATGAACCTGCACTGAGGAGAGGAGCAGCACATGGCGAAGGTAATGACCAAAGCACAAGTTGTGTCGCATCTGGCGGAGAAAGTTGGGCTCCAGAAGAAGGCGGCAGCGGCAGTTCTGGAGGAGCTCGTAGCGTTGGCAACCAAGGAAGCCAAGAGTTCGGGTCAATTCGTAGTCCCTGGGTTGGGAAAAGCGGTCAAGGCAAATCGGAAAGCACGGATGGGCCGGAACCCTCAAACCGGCGAGCCGATTAAGATTGCGGCCAAGACCGTCGTGAAATTCCGTCTGGCCAAGGCGTTCAAAGACGCCGTTGTGCCTCCCAAGAAGAAATAGTGTTGCCGCTGCGGGTCGCCGACGCGACCCGCAGCGGATGCCTGTGGCGATGATCGCACGAGGGACTCTGCGCGGCGGAAGCTGCCGCTAGGTCGCAGGCCTCGGGCATGCGGGGTTGTTCTGCGCAGGCATGAAACTCCTCCGAGGGCGCGCCTTCTGGAGCCTCCGGCCCAAGCCCGGGGAACAAGTTATCCCGAGTCCTGGATGTTGTTTCCCAGGAGGGAAAGCCGAGTCAGCGCACCTCGCCCGCCGGCCTGAAGCTTACGCCCGTGCCTGCCGTTTCCAGGGCCTTTCTTGGCGCGCGTGCTTGGAAGCCTCGAAGATCTGACCCAACTCCTGTGCCTCCCGCGAACGGGCGCCCTCCGACAGTTGCCCGCCGTGCATGTGGATAGATCTGACTCTTTGCGCCAGTTGCAACGCCTGCATACCCTTCGAAGAACCGCGGGGCTGGGGGCGCGTTCCCTAACAGGAAAGGACGTATGATTCTCAGCTTCACTAGAGTCCTGGGTCTTGCTTCCTGTTTTGGTTTGATGATGGGAAGTCTTATGCTGGGCCAGGAGAGGCGCACGCTGAAGCCCGAAGACCTGGTGGATATTCGCACGGTCAGTGACGTGCAGATTTCTGCCGGCGGCGAGCTCGTGGCCTTCGTTGTGACCGAACCCGCCGATCCTGCCAAGCCGCAGAAACCGCGCGATGCGAACATTTGGGTTGTGCCCGCCGACGGCAGCCACCCCGCCCGGCCGTTCGCCGCAAGCCCCAAGAGTGATACGCACCCGCGCTGGTCCCCGGACGGCCGCTATCTGACGTTTCTCTCGGACCGGGGTGAGCCGGTCGGCGATGAGAAAGAGGCGAAGAACCAGGTATACCTGATGCGCACCGACGGGGGCGAAGCGGAGCAACTCACCCATTTCAAAGGCGGGGTCGAGGACCTGCGCTGGTCCCGTGATGGGGCCATGATCGCCTGCACGGTTCTCGACCCGGAGACAGATGCCGAGCAGAAGAAACACAAGGACGGTTACGACCAGAATTTCGTGGATCACGACTACAAATTCGCGCGGCTCTGGGTCGTGACGATCGCCGATCGCAAGGTGGAACAAGTGACCAAGCAGGACCTGCACATCGGGAGCTTCGCCTGGTCACCCGACGGCACAGAGCTTGCCGTGCGCGCTGCATCGACGCCCCGCAACGACGATGTTTACTGGCAGGCACGGCTCCTGGTCGTGCGCCGGCTCACGGGCGAAATCGTGCGCACCCTCAGCGAGAAAGCGGCGGGGGACGCGCAGTGGTCACCCGGCGGGCAGGCCATCGCCTTCGAAGAGTATTCACCCACTCGGATTGCCTCCTGGCTGGCCGTGGTCCCGGCGGCGAGTGGAACAGCACGCCCGTTGCTTAAGGACTACGCTGGAACGGTGCGAGCCTACCAATGGGAAGAGGATTCGAAGCATCTGGTGGTGGAAGTCAATGCGCGCACTCACGACCAGTTTCTGAGAGTGGATTCCCAGGATGGCTCGGTGTCCGCCCTCCCCGTCGAGACGGCATTGTCGGCTCAGGACTTCTCCAGCAGTCGGACCGGACGGGTCCTTGCCTACGCCCGCGGGATGGGGGATTCTCCGTCCGACGTCTGGGCCTATATGGCCGGGGGCAAGCCCGGAAGGCTCACGAATTTAAATCCGCAAGCCAAGGATTGGCGGCTGGGCGCAGTGCAGGAGATCAGTTGGAAAAGCCAGAAAGATGGCGCCACGATTTATGGTGTGCTGGTGACGCCGCCGGATTTTAAGCCCTCCCAGGCGTACCCAACCATCGTGGAAATTCACGGCGGCCCTGAGTGGGCGTGGTGGAGCGGCTGGCTGGGCTCCTGGCACGATTGGGCGCAGTTGCTGGCCTCGAACGGCTACGTCGTTTTCCTGCCCAATCCACGCGGCTCCACGGGGCAGGGGTGGAAATTTGCGGAAGCGAATCGCGACGATTGGGGCGGTGGCGATTTCCGCGACGTCATGGATGGAGTCGATAGCTTGATCGACCAGAAGATCGCCGACCCCAACCGCCTGGGCATCGGCGGGTGGAGCTACGGCGGGTTCATGACCTCCTGGGCCGTCACCCAGACCCAGCGCTTCAAAGCGGCGGTGGTGGGCGCGGGAGTGACGAATCTCTTCAGTTTTGACGGCACGACCGACATCACGCCGAGTTTTCTGCGCAACTACTTCCTGGATCTTCCCTTCGCGCGGCGCGCGGACTATGACAATCACTCGGCCATGACTTTCCTGAAGAACTGCAAAACTCCTTCCCTGATTCTGCACGGTGAGTCGGATGAACGCGTCCCCACCAGTCAGGGATGGGAATTCTACAACGGCCTGCGCATGCTGGGCGTGCCGGCCGAAATGGTGACCTATCCGCGTGAGCACCACGGCTTCCGCGAGCGCGCGCACCAGGTCGACCTGCTCACGCGGATGCTGGCGTGGTACGACAAGTATTTGAAGCCATGAAACGCCGGGAGCGGCGCCACCCCTCACCCTGGCCGGCAGGTGCTTGGGTGGCTCCGTTTCTACCGAGGCGGCTTGACTTGACATCCTGAAGCCCTTCGGATAGTTTGGGCCGGAAAAACCTCAACGAGTCCCGCCTATGAATAAAGGCTTGCGACGATGGCTGTGGTTGGCAGGGGGGGCCATCGTCATCGCCCTGATCTTTTACAACCTGCGGGGCAACCCGGAGTGGCGTAGTTTTCACTGGGACCGCCTGTGGGCCTCGATAAGCGGGGCGCACCTGGACTCCCTGCTGCTGGCGCTGGCCGGGGTCTACTGCACTTACCTGCTGCGGGCGATTCGCTGGTGGTTCTTCCTGGAGCCCATCAAGCGCGCACGCTTGTGGGTCTTGTTTGTGGGCCAGATTCTGGGCTTCAGCGCCATCTTTCTGGTCGGCCGGCCAGGTGAATTGGTGCGGCCGGGGTACATCGCCAAGAAAGAAAACGTCCCCATGAGTGCCATGCTCGCGGTGTGGCTGCTGGAACGGGCCTTCGACATCATCGCCATGGTGGTGCTCTTTGCTGCCGCGCTTTACTTTCAGCCCGTCGGTCCGGCCACTGCCAGAGGCATCTCCGCGCTGCACGTGATGCACAAGGGCGGGAATGTGCTGTTCGGGTTTATCGGCTTGATGGTCTTAGGCCTGGTGCTTTTCCGCCTGCAAGCCGAGCGCATGACCGCCGGCACACTCAAGCTGTTCAGTTTTCTCCCGGACCGTGCGCTCCGCTTCTTCCAGCACTTCCTGCGCTCCTTCGGAGAGGGCCTGAGTGTGATTCGCGATTGGAAGGGACTAGCTGGCAGCATTGTCTCGACAGCCGTCCTCTGGTCGCTGAACACCACTATTTTCTGGCTGGTATTCAGGAGCCTGGGGGGCGAACTGGGCCGCCTGCCCTGGCTGGCCTCGGCCCTGACGCTCTTTTGCGCGGCCCTGGGCTTGATGATTCAGGTTCCGGGGATTGGCGGTGGGTTCCAGGTGGGGGCGATTCTGGCTTTGACCGAGATATTCAACGTCCCGGCCGAGCCGGCTACCGGCGCCGGCATTCTGCTCTGGATCATGATGTCGGTCCCCTGCCTGGGATTGGGACTGGTTCTGCTCATCTACGAAGGCTTGTCTTTCCGCAAGCTGGAAGCGATTGCGAAGGAGGAAGAGCAGGCCGCCCGTTTAGAAAAAGTCTGACCATCAGACCGTGCGCCCCACCCGCGTGGTCAGCGCCAAGCGTTGCCATTCCCCGAGGTGAATAACCACCGTGAGATGTCCATTCTGCGGGCACATCGAAGATAAAGTAGTGGATTCGCGCGAGGCGAAGATCGGCGACACGATTCGCCGTCGCCGCCAATGCGAGGGTTGCCGCCGCCGCTTCACGACCTACGAGCGCATTGACGAAATCCCCTACATGGTCGTCAAGAAGGACGGGCGGCGGGAGAAATTCGAACGGCAGAAGCTGCTGGCGGGCCTGCTGAAGGCTTGCGAGAAGCGCCCCGTGCCCATGGGAAAGCTCGAGCAGATCGTGGACGAGGCGGAAACGCACGTGGCCGAATCGCCGGACCGCGAGCGCCCGGCGACTGAACTCGGCGAGCTGGTCATGAATCGGCTGAAGAAACTCGACAAGGTGGCCTATGTGCGCTTCGCGTCCGTGTATCTGGATTTCAAGGACGTCCGCGAATTCATGGACGAGTTGAAGGACTTGCTCAAAGCGAAAGGAAAGTAACCGACAGCCGGGATCAGCCCGGCTTCCCGGCGACATTGAACGGGGGGCGCGCTGCTGCTGGAATGAAGCAGGGGAAATGGCGTGACCTCGCCCAGCGCCAGCGATGCGTGCCCTCGGCCCTCGTCAAACTGCTAGAAAGCCTCCTCCCGGCTATAGATAAACGCTCCAAAGGTTTTAAAGGTCTGAAACCCTGCCCGTTGGTAGAGCCGCACCGCGCCGGCGTTTTGGTCGGTCACGGTCAGGGTAGCTTCTTCAAAACCCTCCCGTGCAAGATCCCGAAACGCCGCCTCCATCAGCGCCGAACCCACGCCGCGTCCCTGAAAAGACTCAGCCACCGCGACCTGCGGAATGTGCGCGGTGTGCGGACGAATGCCGGTGACAGTGAGAATTCCCGCCAGTTGCTGGCTGGAGCGATGCACGGCCATGCGTGAAATCCGGGAAAGGAACTCGCCACACCCCTGGTGGTGGATGATGTTCTCGATCAGGCGTGATGCCCCAGTGACGGAGGCGTACTGGTCGTTGATGATGGCATCCACGTGACCCCGATAGGCATAATAGAGCAGTTCCGCCGCTTCTTCATCGAGGCGCCTCTCCCAAGGTATCAGTTGAAAGCTTTCCAATAGGGAGGCCTCATGCAACGGGCGTCCGGCCCTGTGCCCCGGGCCGGCNNAGTTGCGCCTCCACGCGGTCCAGGCCGGGCGTTCCGAGCAGCGTTTCCACGACGTGTTCGAGCAACTGTCTGGCGGGATTAAATCCGGCGAGTTCCGGGTGCACGAACAGGTCGCCGATCAAGCCTTTCTCACCGTCGTAAAAGAAGAAGCAATAACCGCGAACCCCGCCCTCGTGGACCAGGGCATACCCGGAAAGTCTTTTCTCGCGCAGGCAGGCGTTGATGACCTGAGCCGAGGCGGCGAAGTCCCAGCGCAGCTTTTCGTACCAGGCCTGAGATTCAGATTCCAGCAGAGTCGCGAAATCCTTGGCCTCGAACCGACGGATGTCGATGATCTCGAATCCCAAGCCGCGGTCCTTTCCGTCGTGGAGCCTCCACGATCTCCTGAAACTCGCCGTCCGAGGGCCAGGGAGGAGGCGGGCAGCCCGGTGCCGGCCGCCGAGCGCAAAGGCAAGTATAACCTGGATTCCC
>PMYF01000249.1:0-12161 GCA_003171295.1 Acidobacteriota bacterium
CAGTGGCAAGCCAATCTGCGGATACTGGAGATGACCGAGATCAAAACCGTTCCCTATGTTCCCCTCTCCCATCCTTTTGTGGAACGGTTGATCGGCACGATTCGACGCGAGGATTGGGATCGTACGTTGTTCTGGACCACGGCGGATCTGGAAGACAAGCTGCTCGATTTCAGGACATATTTCAATGAGCATCGGTCGCATACTGGACGGCAAGGGCGAACGCCTGACCAAGACACGCCTATGCCGCGACCCGTCGCCAGTCTCCATTCCTATGGATGGCAACGCCACTGCCGAGGCCTCTATCACACGCCCATGGCAGCCTGATTCTCCAATGAATAGTGCTCCCTGTAGTATCCGGCGGAAATCGGCAAACGGCACTTCCAGTGAAACCATTTGCTGTTTTGTGCTTCTCAGCGCGCCCAGGTTAGCTGATTTGATCTTGTCACTATCCACCGAGTGCGTTCCGCAACTGTGACTCCCCTCAGCTGGCCAGCGGTCACCGGCAGAATTGGTCAAAATATCAATTCGCTATTTACATCGTACGTAATACTTACTATGCACCCATGCAGTTCAAGACCATAGTTTACCTTGACTTATTGTTACCCCACGGGAGAAAATGGACCTCTTACAACTCCCTATGGGTCAATCACATAGTGCTTCCATTGCCTCGGTAGCGTATAGTTTTCCTCGTTTCGCGCTTCCTAGCAAAATTCACCCTCCATTTCAAGTGCTAATGACATTTTTTGTTCCGGCGAAGGGGTCTTGGAAATACCTTCGTGCTACAATTCGCGTCGCTCGAGATTCTTCATCGGGCCAAGCGACAGGGAGTTCTGGAAATGAATCGAAGAAAATTCCTCGAAGCGGGCACACTGTTGTCCCTCAGCACTGTTGGCGCCTCCGGTAGATCAGAAAAAGGCGAAGCGGCGACCCTTCCGTCTCCTCCGCCGTTACCTTTCCACAGTGAGAAGAGCAACTTAAAGATTACCAGTGTCAGGATGGTCCGTCCCAAGCCCAAGAGGCCACTTCCTCAATATGAGCCTGCTCCGGGATCGTGGTCGACGGGCGGGGTTGAAGTCGCTAACCCGATGTCAATCTATCCAAAATATAAGGCGCGACGAAGCCTCTTCATGGCTGATGATCTGGGTCCCGTCGCTGTCGAGATCGCAACGGACAAAGGAATCAAAGGAATCGGATTCGGCGGGCCGGGTTGCAGTTTTGTCATTGAAAGGCACTTGACCAAATTGCTGATGGGTGAAGATCCCTTTAACGTCGAAGCGCTTTGGGACATCATGTGGCGGTCCACACTGTATTACGGGCGCAAGGGGCTTGTGATCCATGCCATCAGCGCCGTAGATCTGGCCCTTTGGGACATTATTGGCAACGCCTTGGGAATGCCCGTTTACAAACTGTTAGGCGGGGAAACCAAGTCGAGAATTCCCGCATACTGCACAGGCAACGATGTCGAACAGCATCTCAAGTTCGGTTATAAGAGGCTCAAGTTAGCCGTGCCTTACGGGGCCGCCGACGGGCGCGAAGGAATGAAGAAAAACACGGAGCTTGTCAAAAAGACTCGGGAATCACTGGGACCCGATGGCGATCTTATGCTCGACTGCTGGATGGCGCTCACGGAAGAATACGCCATGGATTTTGCCGCCATGGTCGTGCCTTACCGGGTGTATTGGATGGAAGAGTGCCTCCCGCCCGATGAGTATGCTGGTTTCGGGAGGATTCACGAGAGAATCACATCAACCCAGATGGCCACCGGCGAGCACGAATATACCCGCTATGGCTTCAGGCTGTTGCTGGAACACAATGCGGCTGACATCTGGCAGCCGGACATAACTTGGTGTGGAGGGTTGAGCGAGCTGCGTCATATTGGGGCGTTGGCCGCCGCGTACAACATTCCGGTTATTCCTCACGCAGGATGGCAATACGGCGGTTCACAATTTATCCTGGCGACGACCAATAGCCCCTGGTGTGAAATGTTCATGCCGCCACCGGGCGGTCCGCCCGAAGTCTATCAGCGGTTCGAGGAAGATAACAACGTCACGCGGGGGCCCGAAGGCATTTACATGAGGCCCCCGGACCGTCCGGGATTGGGGTGGGATTTAACGGTTGATTAAGGCAGTAGGCCGGCAGCGTTTTGTAGTGGCTTCCCTCTCCCCCAAAGGGGCGAGGGCGGTAGATCTTCCCTTCTCAGTCTTCAGTATCCTCTGGCCTATACAATCTCAACTCAACTCCCCCTTCGCCACCGGAGTGCTCAGCCATGCTTCGCCGTGCCCGCATGGGTTGTGCTTCCACGATCCTGAGTATTCCGCTTCCAATCTTCGAGGTGAGGCCCCGCGATTTCCTTGGCCCGCTGGCGCAAAGGATCCATCTCCTCGGCAGAGAGTGGCTTGAACTGCTGAGCAAAGCGGACGTCGTCTTCCAACTGGCCGATGGTTGTGCAGCCAATGGCGATACAGCTTACCGGCAAGCTCAGGACATAGCTCAGGCATTCTCTCACACTGAAGTCCTGCAAGAGTTTGGCGTTGCCAAGACTCTTCATGCCCTGAATGCCCATGCCACGTTCGGCGGCCACCGGCAGAACTAATTTTTCGAAGCTCAAATAGCCAGGGTCAGCCACATGCATCGGCATCAAGATAGAATCGAACTTGTCATAGGTCTTAAGCATCTCGAGGTGAACGTAAGGATCGTGGTGGCCAGTAAAACCGATAAAGCGGCATTTTCCAGCTTTTTTCGCTGCTTCGAAAGCCTCGATGGCGCCCCCGGGACCGAATATCTTTTCAACCTCTTGTTTCTCATCCACGGCGTGAATCTGCCAAAGGTCCACGTAGTCCGTACGCAAGCGCTTTAACGAGAGGTTCAGCTCCGCTTCGGCGCCTGCCTGGGTCCTGTCGTTCGCTTTGGTGGTCAAAAAGACGTCCTTCCGAAAAGGTGAAAGCACCGCCCCGTAAACCTCCTCTGACTTGCCGTCCCAGTAGTCAGCGGAATTGTCGAAATAGTTGATCCCCAGGTCATAGGCGCGCAGCGTTATCGCCTTAGCTTCCTCAAATGAAATCAGAGGAAACCGTCCGCCCGCCTGGCCAATCACCGTAAGTTTTTCACCCGTTTTCCCAAAGGGTCGCCGCGGAATGTCTCCGGCTTTTGGCCTCGACAGGCTCGCTCTACAAGTTGTGGCAGCCAGCCCCGCGAAAACTCCACCAAAAAACGTTCTGCGCCGCATACAAGCAGCCTCCTTCGCGTCCGCAGTATCGAAATCCGCCTACTGGTTAATCACAAAGCTCCTGGTTAGACCTCACTTCGCCGGGAATGCTGCTCCTTTCTTCCCTTCAGGTTTTCTGGCGCCACAGGTGCTAGGGTAAGCGCCCAGCTTTCCCACACACAACAAAACCAACTTACTGTTGCACTTCCCCTCCGCCGTGCCTGGTTTCTTCGATTACCTGTGGGGAAGGTTCTGCACGTCGATGCTGCCTATCCTCCTGTTGCTATCGCGAGAGACACCGACGATCATGAATTCTAAAGGCTCGCTACCGGTATTCTCAAAGGAATGCACCTCGTTCAGGTGGATCGGGATCGCATCACCCCTCTGGATCGGGGCGACTTCGGAACCGGTACCCTCAGCCGATACCGTCACGGCGCCCTGGCCACTTATCACATAGTAGAATTCGGCCACCTCCTGGTGCAGGTGGGGACCCGTCGAAGTACCTGGCGGAAGCACCAAATGGTCCACATAGGCCCACGGACTGGTGAAGACCGCGGGTTCCAACGCCCGCCGATACTGGACCGTTCCTTTGCCGCCGCTCATACCCTTCGTGGGGCGAAGCAGCGCGCGATCCAGTCGCATGGTCATGAACACCGGGATCGAATCGAGGGGCACATTCTTCCGGTCGTCGCCGAGGTCGAAATTATCGTAAGTACCCTTCATCGCCGACACGTTGATGTTCATCCACTGAACCGGCTTATCGGTCGCATTGTAGATCGCATGAGAATGCCCCATCCGGCACAAGGCGCCGACGGGGCCTTTCAACACGGACGTCCGGCCATCAATCGTGAACTGCGCCTCGCCGTCGAAGATGACGAACATTTCCTCACATTGGTTGTGAAAGTGATGGCCAATACCGCTTTTCGGTTCGAGGATGCCCCGGTGCAGGAAGTACAGGTTGGTCTCCAGCGAGTGTTCGTCAAGAAGAACCATGTAATCCATTTGACCGGCTCCACCGTGGATGGCTCTTGCCGGCCGGTACTTAGCCGGATCCGTATGCGCGATCCGTTGGGGCAACGGCCCCTGCGCTGCCAATGGAAAAACCAAAACGAGTATCAGCAACAGCGTTTTCATCTTCTAATCCACATCGAACAACAGAACGGTGTAGTTTTTGGACGACAGTGTGTTCTCAAGGGTCGGCCAGACCTTCTGATGCTCTGGGGAGGCCACCCATTTCTGTCGTAGCTCCTCGCTCCGGTACGTCAGGGAGAATCGATAGTTGACACCCGCCGGGCCATTCCCTTTCAGTGCTGTCCGCAGCTTCAGCATCTTCACATCAATATAGCCTGGATGTTTGGCGGCCTCGGGACGGAAGATGGTCTCGAAGTTATGCAACATCTCCTTTTCCTTGGCCGGGTCAACCGCCAGGTCAACGTGCAGTTGGATGGGATTTCCGGGGCCTGCCGCCAAGGCGCCGGCCGCACTGGCTCCGGCGGCTAGCATGGTCTTTAAGTAGGTCCTGCGCTTCATCGTCTCTCCTTCGGCTCACCGCCGCTTACTGATAAAGTTGCTTCTCACCCGCTACGGCGAGCTTGATCCGGTATAGGCCAGTTTGAGCGGTGATGTAGAGCGACTTCCAGTCATCACCCCAATTGCAGTTTGCCGGCACCTGCGGCATCTTGATCGTGCCGAGGTGCTTTCCTGCCTGTGAGAACACCCAAATTCCTCCCGGACCGGAGGCCCAGAGGTTCCCCTTTTCATCAACCTTCATGCCGTCCGGCACACCCGCATCCTTTTCCGCCGTCACGTCGGCCAACAAACGCCCGTTGCTAACGGTGCCATTATCGGCGACGTCGTACGCCATCCATATCCTGTTCTTCTCGTCCGAATTCCCGATGTAAAGGGTCTTCTGATCGGGAGAAAAGGCGATGCCGTTGGGCCGCGACAGGTCTTTGATGACCACTTGCAGCTTGCCTTTGGCCATGCGGAAAACGCCGTTGAACTTCAGCTCTTTGGCCGGGTCGCTGTCGCCCTTGGCCAATCCGTACGGCGGATCCGTGAAATAAAACGACCCATCGGAACGGTAGACCACGTCGTTCGGACTGTTCAACCTCTTCCCCTCAAACTTGTCAACCACGGTGGTGATCTTCATGTCTTTGCTGATCCGGGTAATGCGGCGGAACCCATGCTGGCAGAGCAGCACCGCGCCATCTTTATCAGCGGTCATGCCGTTGGGACCATTGTATCCGCCTGCCGGCAAATTACCTTTTCCGTCATAGCCGCCCGGATTGAGAATCTCCGTCACTTTTCCGTCCGGAGACCATTGACGCACCACATTGCCCACCACGTCACTGAACCACAAGACGCCGGAGGGACGCCAGAGTGGACCCTCGATAAAGGTGAACCCATCGGAGAGCTTTTCAAGCTGGGCATCCTGGGGAACCAGTTCATCAAAGGCCGGGTCCAGCCGCACAATACTTCCCAAGGCAGAAGGCTTTTCCGGTGCGGGGGCCGGAGGTGGAGCCGTGGAACAAGCAACGGTGATAAGTCCAACAGCAAGGACCAATGTCGATTTTATTGTTGGCATAGACAGGATGACCTCGTTTCGGTTCAAAGTGGCGCCTGACGCCCGCCAAAGGGCTTAACTAATCCGCCCTCAGCAGCCACCTTACTGCGTTCTTTTGCAGTTTAAAATACTCGGGTTGCCACATGGCGTGCAGCGTATGACCGACCGCGGTGAAGACCACGCGGCCTTTGCCGAAATCGTATGCCCAGCCCGCGGTCGCCTTAGCGCCGAGGTCTTTGCCCTCGCTGATGTCAGTCAGGCCATCGATATTCTCACTTCGCAAGAGGATGTACTTGGGATCTTCGTCATATGTTACGAAATGTTGTTCGTCGTTCACCATGAAGTCCTGAACACCACGCGTGATCGGATGTTCCTTGTTCACCACCGACACTTTGAAGGGACGCAGGGCCGGATGATCGATGTACGCCCCGCCCATTACCTCGCGATATTCTTTGGAAGAAAGCGAAATGTGACTGCTGTTGTGCAAGGCGTACAGCGCACCGCCAGCCTCCACGAAGTCTTTGATGGCTGCACCCTGCGCCTCCGTGATCCAGGGCGCGGACTGCTCCTTCGGCCAGTCCCTGCTATTCTCCAGGTCATGCGAGTATTCGTAGTCGTTGGGCTCAAGATATCCGTTGGGCCAGATCATGCCATCGCGCAAAACAACAAACAGGTGGTAAGGCGCCAGAAGGCGCGCGGATATTTGATCGTAGTTAATGGTGTAATCGATTGGCAGATTCAGCTCCAGAAAAAGCCTGTTCAGGGCGACCCGGATGTAGTCGGCGTTGTGATAACGGTCACCGATGAGGGCAAGGGCTCGAGGCCGTTTGTCATCGGCGAGGACAGCCCTGCTCTCTTCCCGCGGATTCAGGAGAACTCCCCCCGACGCGAACACTCCAACACTTTTTAGGAGACGTCTTCTTGAAATGGCAGATCTCATGAGAGCACCTCCCGGCGAGGGTCAACCTTCAATCAACATCAGAGTCTAGCACTGATCGGATCTCGACTTTGGGCTGCTCCACCTAGGCCTTTGTGGGCAGGAGGCCGAGCACGGATTGGCTGGGGCGAGGAATGACATGGGCTGCTATGAGCTTCCCCAGGCCACCCACCTTGACTCTTCCAGCCTCGATGGCAGCATTGACTGCCGCCACATCGCCTTTGATCATTACTGTGATATAACCGCCCCCTAATTTTTCCCTGCCCAGAACCTCCACATTTGCTGCCTTGCAGGCGGTGTCGATGGCTTCAATCACCGCTGTGAATCCCTGCGTCTCAATAAAACCAATGGCAAAATCGCTCTGTTGGCTCACGTGTTTCTCCTTCGTCATTCCGGCCGCGGACGGGATGTAAACGACATGCTGTTCTATCAAGGGATTAAATTCGGGACTGGCCGCATAGGCGGCCTTTGCTTCGAGATCAGGAGCAGAAATCAAATCGCTGACACATTCCACCCGGAGTGATTTGGCCAGTCCTACAGCCGATTCGAGAGCCGCGCCTACATCCGCCAAGGGTCCGGTCATCTTCATACAAACCCCATATAGATCATTCAATTCTGCCTGGAGCAGGCGGACAGACCCTGCCTTCTCCATGGCATCCAGGATGACCATGGCTGGAGACCAGCCTTGAACTTCAACCAGACCCAATGCTTCTCTCAAAAGGCCCCCCGTTTCCGCAATTTCTCAACCACTTCCTGGGCAATCTGGGCAATCTTGTCGCGGGTCATATCGCCAGTGCGCAGCGCACATCCCCCCAGCGGCGGCTCCACTACTCCGAAATCCGCCAAAATACATTGTAGAACATGTTGGAGCGCTGCCTGGTCTATGCGTTGTATCTCGCTGAGCGGCTGTCGGCCCCTGCCAAATTTGAAGCCGCGCAGATCGATGCCGGCCCGAAAACCCTCCGGGAACTCAGCGGAATACAACATGGCATCAAACAATTCCAGCAAACGGTACTGGAGTTTCATGGCTTGGTCCAACTGGCCGGCACGCGTGAGGTCAAAGACCTGGCGGGTCAATTCGGGAACAATGCCACTGGTAGCATTAGTCCCCCCATTGCAGCCCACAATTAACATGGGCACCAATACCGCCTCCCATCCGGTCAAGAAGGCAAAATCCGGACGGGTAGGCTGAATGGCCGAGATCATGCGCATCATGAAAGCCACGTCTCCCGAAGAGTCCTTGATTCCGATGATCCGAGGGAACTCACTCAACCGTTTGATGGTATGCACATCGATGGGACTGGCGAACATCGGAATGTTATAAAGAGTCACATCGATGGGAGAATTCACTGCGATTTCACGGAAGTAGGCATAAACCGATTCCGGGCTCAGCCGGTAGTAAAATGGAGAGACAATTGCCACAGCCCGGGCCTCGAGTCGTGCGTAATGTTCGCAGGCACTCAGGGTCTCCCTGACATTGGCCTCCGCAGCACCCGCCAGAATCGGCACCCTGCCCTTGGTCTGGTCGCAAACGATCTGAATGATCCGGCGCCGCTCTTCGGCAGTGAAACGGGTGAATTCACCAGTCGAACCATTGGGATACAGTCCGTGTACGCCCCGTTCAATCAACCAGTCGATATACCGCCGCAGTTCCGCTTCATTGATCTCTCCGCGCTGGTCCAGGGGAACCATCGTGGGAGTGAAGATTCCTTCCAGCTTTCTATTCATAATTGCTCCCTCATTACTTCTATGACGCCAGGGTCAACCTTTGGTCGGTGGTTGAAGATACCATCCTCCCACGAGGCATCGAACCACTCCAAAATTTTGTCGCAGGATACCACATCACGGAGTTTTGTGACGAGCCGACATATCTCAACCTGGGCGCCGTGCTTGGGGAAAAGGGCACTGACCGCAATGTTATGGAGTAGAGTCGAGAGGTGCTGTCCGCCCCGCGGATTGGGTATACAATTCACTGGGTTTAACGCGCTCGCAAGGAGGCTTCATGACGGCACTCTCCCGGTCACGCATTTACAACGCATTCCTGGTTCTAACATGTTGGGCCTTGGTCGTGCCGAGTTTGGCGGCTGCCCAGGCCGGGCCGCGCTTTTCCGTCGCTTTCAGCAAGGCACGGGCGGAACAGCCCATTGATGGCCGGCTGCTACTGGTTCTTTCCACCGATCCTTCCGCCGAGCCACGCCTCCAAATTGACGATTCCCCGCGGACCCAAATGGTGTTTGGGATGGATGTGGACCAGGTGCGTCCCGGCCAAGCGGTTGTAGTCGGAGAATCGGCCCTGGGGTACCCGGTTCGCAATTTGCGCGACGTTCCGGCGGGGGAATACTATGCGCAGGTTGTCTTGCACCGCTACGAGACCCTCCATCGCGCCGATGGCCACACGGTCAAACTACCCATGGACCGGGGCGAAGGTCAGCACTGGAACCTGGCACCCGGCAACCTCTATTCCACTCCGCGCAAGATTTCGTTGGGTGCGTCTTCCGGAATCATCCCGATCGATCTCGACCAGGAGATCCCACCCATTCCACCCCCCAAGGACACCCTCTACATCCGGCACCTCAGGATTCCCAGCGAGCTGCTCAGCAAATTCTGGGGATGCCCCATGTACCTCAGCGCCAACGTCCTCGTGCCCGGGGGTTTTGATACTCACCCCGCAGCTCATTATCCCCTCATCATCGCGGAGGACCATTTCAACGCAGATTTCGAGGGCTTTCGAACTGAACCTCCGGACCCTAACCTGAAGCCCGATTACAGCGAGCGTTTCCACATTTCCGGTTACAATCGCATCCAGCAACAGGAAGCCTACAAGCTCTACCAACAATGGACCTCGCCGGGGTTCCCGCGCGTCCTCATTGCGGAAATCAACCACGCCAATCCCTACTACGATGATTCCTACGCGGTGAATTCCGCCAACCTTGGCCCCTATGGCGACGCAATTGAGACGGAACTGATCCCGGCGATTGAGAAACAGTTCCGCGGGATCGGCCAGGGCTGGGCGCGGTTCGCCTACGGAGGTTCCACCGGCGGGTGGGAAGCCATGGCCGTCCAAATGTTTTATCCCGACCGTTACAACGGTGCGTTCGTGGCGTGTCCCGACCCGGTTGACTTTCGGGCCTATACCACCATCAATTTGTACGAAAACAAGAACGCTTTCTACCTGGAGGGAGCGCATATGGCGGTTGCGCAGCCCGGCGTGCGGGATTATCTGGGCCGCACGCTCGCGACCATCCAGAGCATGAACCAACTCGAACTGGCCCTGGGATCACACGCCCGCTCGGGTGAGCAGTTTGACATTTGGCAGGCGGTCTTCGGACCTGTCGGCGAGGACGGATATCCCCAGCCCATCTTTAACAAGGAAACCGGCGTGATCGATCCCGCGGTGGCCGCATACTGGAAGGCACACTACGATCTGAGTGCCATTTTGCAGCGCGACTGGCCAACCCTCGGCCCCAAGCTTCAGGGCAAACTTCACATTTACGTAGGTAGTGCGGACACGTATTTTCTGAACGACGCCGTGTATTGCCTGGAAGATTTTCTCAAGACCACGAATCCGCCCTACGATGGGGAAATTAAGTATGGCGATCGCGCCGAACATTGCTGGAACGGCGACCCGAGCCTGCCCAACTATCTCTCTCGCTTACACTACCACACGATGTATCTCGCGAAAATCCTAGAACGTATGGAAAAGACTGCACCCCCGGGCGCCGACCTGACCTCTTGGCGATATTGAGCGCGAGCGCCGTAAGGTGGAAACCAACCGTGGGCAGCCGAGCTCGCGGTGATAATTTGCGAGGCTACTGCACTGTGACTCCCCTCAGCTGGCCAGCGGTCACCGGCAGAATTGGTCAAAATATCAATTCGCCATTGACACCCGCTGCCGGAGGCGTGGTTCACGCCCCGCTGGCGCGGGCGCGCGCGGCCACCAGATTGGCGTAAAGATTTCCCAGCCGATCGAGCATGGCAAGCGCCGGAGCGAAGTTCCGGCGGTTAATGTGCTCGATGTTCAGGCCGATAGGCAGCGGATCGGGAGGCAGGTTGTCGAAGACGTCCATCAGGATGCGCTGGGCCAGGTTGAGGGATCGATCGAGGCACGTGTCGGGCGGCGCGGTTGCCCCATGCTCGGAGCCGAGAAGGAAACGGTCGAGGTCGCGAGGGATGTCCACACCGAGCCAGCGCAGGAATTCCAGATCGCGGCGGTGGCTGATCGGGGCAAAGCTGATAAAGAGGCGTGCCTCCACGCCGTTGAGCCGCTGAATCAGCCACACCAGATCGTTGGAGTCAAACATCACCTGCGAGGTGAAAAATTCAATCCCTTCGGCCTGCTTCCTGCGAATGCGGTCTGGCTCGTTCACCCGGCTGGGAATCGTTATACCCCCCAGCGAGACGGGCAGGCTCAGGGATTTCGCCAGCCTGGCCGCTTCACCGGGAGGCGGGCCCGGATAATGTATCTCTTTAGACTCGCCGCCCACCAGAACCCAATTACTGATGCCCGATTGGTCGAGCGTTTCGCGGAACCAGCGCTCGGGTTCCGAGTCGTGCACGGTGACGTGATTGAGAACCACGTCAATCCCCAGTTCGCGCTGGATGCGGGACCCGAAGAGGCGCGGCTCGACCCGGGCGACGAACTTGCTGGTGCGCTCGCCCGGTCGATCCTCGTCGTGGATTTCCGGCAGATTGATCGCATTCACAAGGCTTCGGACCTGTTGCAGTTCGTCGAGGGACGACTCCAGCGCCTCGGGTTTCGCCGCGGCGGGCGGGACCACCTCAAACAGCGTCAACGGGACGAACGGATCCAGCAGTAGGTCGTGAAAACCCATCAATCAGTTCCTGCGTCAGATGGCTGAAAAGCCCTCGCGGGGCAACCTGTTGACTTTAACTTGAACACGCGGAAACCGCAATGTTCGCGCCGCAGTGGAATTGGCAGGGCCCTCCTCACCAGGGGGGATTCACGGTGTCTAAGCAGGAATTTCCATGGTGGAATACCGGATAGCTGGGAGTGTTCACCCGAAGAGCTTGAATGTGACTTTGACCAGCATTTTCACGGCTCCTGGGACAACGTCACGCCTGGGAGGCTCAAATTTCCAGATGCGGACGGTTGCGGCCGCGCTTTCGGCCAGACCCTCACCCAACAGGTCTGAAGCTTGCTTGACTTCGATGACGTTTCATCGAGCCTCGATGACCATCGAAGGCGCAACTTTCCCCTCTATCTTGGCATTTCTGGCTGCCGGATTATAAGTTGGTTCGGGTTTGTAAGTGGGTCATCGAGCGCTGCTTACGCCATCACGGTTAGGTGGAAGGGCGACGAAATCCTGCGTGATGTAGATGCTACCATTCGCGCCTTGCACGATCCCGATTCCCACGTCAGTGTAATTCGCGTTCAAGATGTTGGCCCGATGATTGTGTTGGAAACGGGGCTCGTTCATAAATGCGGCTTCCGC
>PMYF01000249.1:12179-20958 GCA_003171295.1 Acidobacteriota bacterium
CATGTCGCGGGAATGCGCTCGCGCGACCGCAGCCAGGTTCTCGTTCCACCTGAGGGGCTGCGCCCGGCCACCCGTCTCGGCGGTGGTCTCGGGATCCAAACGGTCTTGGTTGACGAGCGCCCACATCTGCCTTTCCAAATCGGCCATGCGGTTCGTGCCGAAGTTTTGCCGGGGAACCGTTTTACCGGGACCAACCTTCGGAGTGCCAGGGTTCGGACCGAAGGGGCGCCAGACGCCCGGTTGACTTTGCCCCGCCATGGAGACGCTATCGCTCTCGCCGAAGTGATGCCACCCGGCTGATTTGGCAAGCTTCTTCTTCGGCGTGTTTGGCGCTGCCTGGACTTCAGTCTGCGGGGGCGTGGCAGCGTCCGGCTTAGTGAAAGTTTGAGCCTGGTCTGGACCCGCGCAGGCTATGGTTGCAGCCCACAAGAACCCAGCGAAAACAACGGCTGACTGGCAACCACGAACGACTTTCAACAGGCATCGTCTTTTCATGACACACATCCGTGCTTCGAGCACCACTAGTAATTCCAACTTGGTGGGGTGCAAGCGCGTGGCCAATCAAAGGTCCCGGCCAGAAATCTATCACCTGTTTTTTGTGCGGGTTAGTGCTGGCGTGCCTTGCCTGCCGGAGGACGGGAACGGACTGTGGCCGATCTCAGCCAGCCAATGGCTGATTTCGGGCAGTTTGGTGCCAGTCTTACCATTCCCGAGAACACTAGCCAAACTCTCATCAGCGGCGGCGCAATCATGGACGGAGCAATGGAAACACCCTACCCACTGATCAGGGTGTCCACAATTGTCTATCTCGTGGGCGGTGGATCGCCGCTCGGCTTTTGAGGGGTTCGGCCCTTCAAATAAGGCTTCACTCTCTGAATCGTGTATTCACCGATGCGGGTCCATCGTGGCATGGGACGAGGATCTTCGGTCAGAAGGTTTGACANNACGGCCAGCAGTAATCCCATGATTCCCCACAGCCAGCCCCAGAACAGCATGCCAATGGTCAGCGCCACCGGTCCGACGAGAAGACGAGAACCGACCAATTTGGGAATCAAGAAGTTCGCGGCGATCAAATGAAAGAGAATAACCGTTATGGCGATAGCGATGAAGGGACCGATAGTATTGAACTGAAGCAGAGCCGCTGCCAACGGAACTGCCATGGCCAGTAGAAGGCCGAGAAAGGGAATCAGATTTAGAATGGCGCTCACTATTCCCAGCGTCACGGCCCCTTTCATTCCGAGAACCAAGAATACCAGCGACGTACCTGCGGCCATGATGGATGCAACTATAAGGTTCCCCAGGAAAAACCCGCGGACCATAATGCCAAGATTACTGACAAACTTGGGGACGTCGATTTTGCCTTGGAACATGTTGGTGAGGCGAACGGACATCTGATCTTTTCCGGCCAACATGAAAAACACCAGGAAGGGAAGCACCCCGCCCATGATCAGGATACCGGATATCGATCCGACCCCTCGAACCAGAAAACTCGGCCAGTTCATCGGTACTTCTTTAACCGTTACCTCGGTCACGTGCTTCGAGCCTTCCAAGAGTGGAGTTATGGACTCGGCGTTTTTCTGAATACGATCGAGCTTGCTGATGACGGGAGCCACGGCTTGTCGAATTCGATAAGTGTAGCTGGGAAACTCGTCTGCAAAAGCAGAGGTCCTCTTATAGAGGACGTAGGTCAAGGTGCCGGCGAGAAGCATGAAACACAACACAACGAATCCTGCGGCCAGAACCCGGCCCAGGCCGATCTTCGCCACTCGCACAACCAGTGGGTCAGCCAGTATGGCAAGAAATGCCGACAGGACTACGGTGATGCACAACGAACTGGCAAAGAAACAAAACGCCAGAACGATAGTCCCCAAGATGAGGCCTAAGAACAGCGCAATTTGTTTCAGCCACTGTTGCTCAGGATCGACGCCTGGGGTCAGGAATGTTGGAGAGTTCAAGAAGAGCTCCTATGGCCTTTAGAGCCGACCCAGGAGTAGCAGGATGACCAGAATCAACAGGACCAGGCCCAGCCCGCCGCTCGGGTAGTAACCCCACCCTCGGCTATGAGGCCAAGTGGGCAGTGCACCCAGCAGCATCAAAATCACCACAACGATCAAAATCGTTCCGAGCATATTTCTCCTTTTTCACATCGTGAGGCAAAGAAGATACTGAATTGCTTCCCGCGTTTCCGATTGCCTCTGTAGGCCCGTGACTGCGCCTTTCGCGCCGGTGGCGAATACATAGGATGGCACATTGGTGGAATAACCTCCGGCTAAAGCCGAGGTTCGAGGAAGCTGGACTGGCCTGTGTACCGGTCATCCCACTTCCCTACTACGCAGCATGACAGAAACCGAAGACAGATGGCTGCCCACTTAGGAACACTCTCGTGTATTGATTTGCTCATTTGGCGGCATTCATAATTTGATCTGGCGGGCGGCTATTAGGGATCGCTCCTGTCAGCAGGCAGGAGCCCTTACGCGCCCTGCAGGAACTCGCGGATTTTCTCGAAATCCTCGCGTAGGATCTTCTCTTCGCGCGGATTGCGCAGGATGTAGGCGGGGTGGACGGTGGCGAGGGCCTTGGTCGAGGCAAAATCATAAAAGCGGCCCCGGATCTTGGTAATCCCTTCCTTGATGCCGAGGACGGTGCGCACGGCGGGCGCACCCAGGCAACAAACCAGGCGCGGCCGGATGGCTTCAATCTGGCGATAGAGGAAAGGCGAGCAAGCCTCCACTTCGTCTTTCTCGGGCGTGCGGTTTCCCGGCGGGCGGCATTTGACGATGTTGCAGATGTAAACCTCTTCGCGCTTCATGCCGATGGCTTGAATCATGCGGGTCAGAAGCTTACCGGCGCGACCCACAAAGGGCAGACCCTGTTCGTCTTCGTCGGCGCCCGGACCCTCGCCCACGAACACCAGCGCGGCGTGCGGATTCCCATCACCAAATACAATGGTCTTGCGCGTGGGCGCCAGCTTGCAGCGATGGCAGTCGCCGAGATCATCGCGAATTTGAGCGAGCGTTTCGGGGCCGGAACGCGGAGCCGCTGGGGTTTCAAACAAGCTGAGCGAAGAAACCGGCGGCTGAATGACGGCGGCCGCCGGGGCCGCTGGCGCAACGGGCCTGGGTGGCATGGCAGTGACTGTCGGGCGTGGCGGCGCTGCCGGCGGGGGGGATAGCTTGGGAAGTGGCGCTGCGGCCGCCGGCACGGGCTTGGCGGGGAGGAGGCTCACCGACGGCTCCCTCGCGCCCGGCTCGCGCCGGTAAAAGTCCTCGATGCCGAGTTCGCGATAGAACTCAAGCCACGCTCTCAGCTCCTCTCGCAATCGGTCGTCCATGTTGTGAAGATCAACTCCACCGGGATCCCCGCTTTCGCGGGAATGACAGTTTATTCTCGCCCCTCGCCAATCGCCACGTCTTTATGGATTCCCGCCTTCGCGGGAATGACGACCGAACTGCTTGCGAATTTCCACGACTTCGTCGAGCACGCGGCTCGCGACGTCGAGCTTACTCATCTTTTCCAGGGCCTTTTTCCGGCCGTCCGGAAAGAGCAAGGTGACGATGTTCGTGTCCACATCGAAGCCGGCGCCCTCCTGGCTAACGTCGTTGGCCACCAGCAGGTCCAGGCGCTTGGCATGCAGCTTGGCCGTGGCGTTCGTGAGCAAATGCTCCGTCTCGGCAGCAAAACCCACGATGAGTTGGTTTTCGCGCCGCCGGCGCGCGATTGCGGCGAGGATGTCGAGCGTGGGCTCGAGCTTCACGACCGGCGCGCCTTGCTGCTTCTTGATTTTTCCGGGATAGGCCTCCGCCGGCCGAAAATCTGCCACGGCCGCGGCCATCAGCACTACGGTGGCTTCCGCGAGGTGGGCGAAGACCGTCTGCGCCATTTCCTCGGCGGTTCGAACGCGCTCGAGCCTGACTCCGGCGGGCGGCTCCGTAGGCGTGGGGCCGCTGACCAGCAGGACCCGCGCACCACGGCGGCGGCTGGCCTCCGCCAGCGCATAGCCCATCTTTCCCGAGGAACGATTGCTGAGGTAACGGACGGAGTCGAGGAGTTCTTCCGTGGGGCCTGCCGTGACCAGAACCGTCTCACCGGCCAGGTCCTGGCGCAGGCCGAGAGTTTCAAAGACCGCCTGCGCGATACACTGGGGCGAAGCCAGGCGGCCGGCGCCGGTCATGCCGCAGGCCAGATAACCCTCGTCGGGATTGACGACACGCACCCCGCGAATGCGCAGAACCTCCAGGTTCTGCTGCGTGGCGGCGTGCTCCCACATGTTGACGTTCATGGCCGGCGCGACAATCAGCGGGGCTTTGGTGGCCAGACAGAGTGTGGTGAGAAAATCATCCGCGATGCCGTGCGCCACCTTGGCCAGCACATTGGCCGTGGCGGGAGCGATCACGAAAGCAGCGATCTCCTGCGCCACGGCGATGTGCTCGATGGCGCTTTCGACATTGGAAGCGCCTTGCGCCTCGCCGAACATGTCAGTGATCACCTTATGCCCGGAAAGCGCTGCGAAGGTGAGCGGGGTGATGAATTCGCGCGCGTGCCGCGTCATCACGACCTGCACGTCCAGACCCTTGTCCTGGAGCAGGCGCACGAGCTCCGCCGCCTTATAGGCGGCAATGCCTCCCGAGACTCCCAGTGCAACTCGCATGACGTTTGGGGAACCTTCCCCCACCGGGTCGAGGCAAGGTACGGCTCCGAGACCCGCCCCGCCCTCGCGCGGCGACCTTACTTCGCTGCCTTCTTCTTGTTGTTCTTGTCGTTGGCGGAAGCCAGCGGGATGATTTCGATCGGCACCAGCCCCGCACTCACTTCCTGTTGGGCCATCCGGGTCGACTTCTTGGTCGCTGTCTGCATCAGCGCCTTGGCGCCTCCTTGCAGTTGCCGGGCCCGTTTGGCCGCAACCAGGATGAAGCGAAATTTGCTATCCAGACTCTGAGGTATCTCCATGCTACATTATCCTCCAAATGTGCTGACAATCTGCCGGGCGCGCCCCGCCTGATTGGGGCGGCGGAAACGCACCGCTCGAACAATCGCGCGCAACGCCTGGGCGGCGTCGGCCACGCGGTCGTTCACAACCAGGTAGTCATACTCGGGCCAGCGGGAAATTTCCTGGCTGGCCGTGTGCAACCGGCGCGCAATCTCTTCCGGCGCGTCCGAGTGGCGGCGCCGGAGGCGTCGCTCCAGCTCCCGGAAGGAAGGAGGCAGGATGAAGACGCTGACCGCCCCCGGAAGCCGCTGGCGAACCTGCCGGTGTCCCTGCACGTCGATGTCAAGCAGGATGTCGCGGCCCGCTTCCTGCGCCGCCTGCAACTGCCGGTGCGCCGTGCCGTAAAGGTGGCCGTAAACGTCCGCCCACTCCACAAATTCGTGGCGGGCAATCATGCGCTTAAAGACCTTTTGCGACACAAAGAAGTAATCCCGCCCCTGCTTCTCGCCCGCGCGCGGGGCGCGCGTGGTGTAGGAGACTGAGAAACTCAGGCCGGGGAAGGCCCGCATCAGACGCCGGGTCAGGGTCGATTTCCCTGAGCCGGAGGGCGCCGAAATCACCAGAATGCTACCCCGCGCCGTCGCTGTCTTCGGAACCCTCACCTCGTTCACTCAATGTTCTGCGCCTGCTCGCGCAGCTTTTCGATTTCGGTTTTCATCTCGATCGCCTGCCGGGTGATCTCGGGGCCGACTTCGGGAACGTCGGTGGTTTTGGAAAGCAGGGTGTTGGCCTCGCGATTCATTTCCTGCAGCAGAAAATCGAGTTTCTTGCCGATTTCCGAACTCTCCTGCAAAAGCTGAAGAACCTGGCCCAGGTGGCTTTGAAAGCGCGTCAGTTCCTCGGTGATATCGGAGCGCGAAGCGAGGTAGGCCACTTCCTGCGCCAGCCGCGCGCCGTCCACGTCCACATTGCCGGCCAGCTCGCGGATGCGGTTTTCCAGCCGTTGCCGGTAGTACTGCGGCACCTTCCCCGCGTGCGTCGTGACCTCCGCGGCCAGCACATCGAGCCGCTCGAGCCGCGCCCGCATATCGCGTTCGAGCGAATCGCCCTCCCGGGTACGCATAGCGTTCAGCTTCTCGAGTCCCGCGGCCAGGACGCGCTCCAGCATTTGCCGGACGCGGTCGAATTCCTCTGGCGAAAGCTCACCGCTGCCGGCCACGACCAGCCCCGGCACCCGCAGCAGATGCATCAGGTCGGGCTTCGCCGCCGCGCCAAAATCCTGCCGCAGCGCCTGGTAGGCCGCCAGGTATGCGGCCAGGAGCTTGCGGTCGAGCTGCATCTCCCTTGCCCCTCCGCCCGACAAACCCACGGAGATATCGATGTGGCCGCGCGTAACCTGATCCTTGACCAGCCGACGCACGAGGGGTTCAAGCGAATCCAGCGAGGAGGGCAGACGAACCTGGGCATCGAGAAAACGGTGGTTGGTGGCGCGGATTGCCACCGAGAGCGCGAATCCCGCCTCTTCGGCTTCCACCCGGCTGTAACCTGTCATGCTGCGGATCATAAATAGCTCTCAGTAGTCAGCCATCAGCTTTCAGCTAACTTCTCCTCTATCCATGGTTCATGCCATCTTCCCCGCATTCCTTACCCTCCCTGTCGCGCCTTCACACCAGCAAGTGGCCACCAAAGGCTGACCGCTGAATGCTGAAAGCTTCTCTTCGTCCTTACGGCTCGGCATCGACAAACTGCAATTCGTGCAAGCGCTGGTAAATGCCGCCGTGATTGACTAAATCCTCGTGTGATCCGACTTCGCAAATGGCGCCGCGGTCGATGACCACGATGCGATCGGCGCGGCGCACGGTGGAGAGCCGGTGAGCGATGACGACCACCGTGCGGCCCGCCATCAGGTTGGCCAGAGCGCGCTGCACCAGCATCTCCGATTCCGAGTCGAGTTCAGACGTCGCCTCGTCCAGAATAAGAATGGGCGGGTTCTTCAGCAGGGCCCGGGCGATGGCAATACGCTGGCGCTGCCCGCCGGAGAGGCGCTGGCCGCGCTCGCCAATGACGGTCTGGTAACCCAGGGGCATCTCCAGGATGAATTCTTCCGCCAGCGCCACGCGCGCCGCCTCGCAAACCTGCGCCTCGCTCGGCCACCGGCTGCCGTAACTAATGTTGTTGTAGACGGTGTCGTTGAAGAGAATCGTCTCCTGCGTGACGATGCCGATCTGGGCGCGCAGCGAGCTGAGTTTGATGTCGCGAATGTCGTGGCCATCGACGGTGATGCGGCCACGCGTGACGTCAAAAAACCGTGGAATCAGGTTGGCCAGGGTGGTCTTGCCGGCCCCACTCGAGCCCACGATGGCGACGACTTCACCTCGGCCAATATCCAGGTTGATGCCCCGCAGCAGGGGCACGCCGTCCTCATAATCAAAAGCCACGTGCTGGAAGGCAATTTTGTGCTCGAAGGGCGGTAGCGTCGGGGCATCCGGCTGGTCGGTCATCTCCGGCTTCGAGTCCAGGTAGAGGAAAACCTGCTCGGAGGCTCCCAGGGCCTGCTGATAGGCGTTATTGACTCCGGTCAGGCGCTTGACCGGCTCATAGGATTTAAGGAGCGCATACAGGAAAGCCACGAAGCCGCCGGCGGTTTGCGCGTGGTGCAGAATCTCGTTGCGCTCGTAGAGCAGCAGGCCGGCAATGGTGATGGCTCCCAGCACTTCCATGAGCGGCGAAGACGCAGCCTGTGCCCGCACCCAACGCAGGCTCGCTCCCAGCAAGCGGCGCGTGGCGGTCTTGAATTTGGCGATTTCAAACGCTTCCATCGCAAAAGCTTTCACGATGCGGATGCCCGTGAAGGTCTCCTGCAGAACGTTATTGAGCTCCGCCATCTTGTCCTGGCTGCTGCGGCTGGAAACGCGGATGTAGCGACCGATGTTGGCCGCGGGGAAGACCACGAGCGGAATCAGAACCATGGAGGCGAGCGCCAACTTCCAATCCACGTAAAAGATCACCCCCAGCAAACCCACCAGCGTGAAGGATTGCTTCAGCATGTCCGCGGCAGTTTGCGCAACGGCATACTGAATACGGTCGATGTCATTGGTGATGGTGGACATCAGACGGCCGGTCGGGTTCCTGGAGAAAAAGGAGATCGATTGCTCGATGATTCGGGTATAGAGAAGATTGCGCAGGTCGCGCACCACGGAGTGTCCGATGAAATTGATGAAGTAGGTGGCCAGGAATTCCGAAAGGGCTTTGGCGAACGCCACGCCGATGATCGCCACTGCCACCACCGTCCAGACGTTGTGAATCCGCAGGGGGAGAAAATCCTGCAAGTAGACGCTATGATTGAGATGGGGGATGCGAAAAAGCAGAATGTGCGCCGTATCGGCGGCGGGCGCCAGGACGCGATCGAAAATCGGCTTGATCAGAAGAGCGGTTACGGCCTCACAGGCTCCCACCACCGCCATCAAACCGACGGCAAGAAAGAAACGGAAGCTGTAAGGTCGCAGGAAACCAAGCAGGCGCTGAATCCGAGTCATTCAGTCTGCCGCCCCCAGGCGGAACTACCTCTAATGTGCTCAAAAATAAGTATGTTAGTCGTCGGAGGGGGGGTTCGTCAAGGAAATAGCGATGGGGGAAGGACAGCAAAAACTTGCCCCTTCAAATAAGGCTTTTATTTACAGTGGCTTAAATGTTTTTTGGCCAGCCACTTGCCTGTTTACCAAATTGTAAAATGGCTGGAGCTCAAGCGACTTCCAGTCCCAGTGCTGCGGCACCGTAAAGGGGCGAGTAATTCCCCAGGGCCGCCGTAACGATTTCTGTGGAATAGGTGATCGTGGGTGAAGCCCACTCCTC
>PMYF01000249.1:21035-22222 GCA_003171295.1 Acidobacteriota bacterium
GGCGGCCATGTCGCCTTCCGCCGCCGCCTGCATCACAGCTTTGGCTGTGATGTCCTGGCCACCACTGAGCTCCACCATGCGCGCCACGCGTTCCGGGCGGCGCAGCGCCCAGTCGCGGGCGCGGGCCTGCATAGCCCCGCCGGAGGAGAGAGTCTCCAGGCACCCGTGACCGCCGCAGGNNCGTCCGCGCACGAGCTTGCCCTCGTATACCAAGCCGCCGCCGATGCCCGTGCTGATCGTGACATAGACGAGCAACCTGGCGCCGCGGCCAGCGCCGGAATGGAATTCCCCCAGGGCGCCAGCGTTGGCGTCGTTGTCGAGCTGGCAGGGAACACCCAGGGTCTGCTCAAACCATTTCCCCAGCTCGAAATCCCGCCATCCTGACGAATGGACGGAGGTGACCCGTTGATGAGTGAAATCCACCGGGCCGCCAAAGCTGACGCCGCAAGCCTTGACGGGGGCGTCCGTGCTGGCCAGCAAGTCGCGGCAGTGCGTGCCGAGTTGGCTAAGCATCCACTCGCGGCCGGCGGCGCGGTCAGTGTCGCCCTCCTGCACCATAAGGCGCCGGCCCTGCTCATCAAACAAACCCACGCGATAATGCGTACCCCCAATGTCGACGGCCAGCACGTTGTTCACGCGGTTCTCCGATTCTCCCGGGAAAACCCGCCCCAGGGGCTTCCAACAAAATGAGCGGCGATTCGTCTTTGTAGCGGCGATGTCCTCNNCTCATCGCCGGTCGCCGGTGGGGTCCGATTTCAGGACTCCGGTGGAGTCCATCGGACTCCAGAAACCGGAGACACCGGCGCCAGAACTGAGGTTCTGAGACAACCTCCAAGGGAGTGGGATGAGAGATTCATCTACGCCCGCCCGACGTCGCGGTGCGAAACCTTGGTCTTGTAACCTTCATGCGCGAGCGCGCCGGCCACCTGTTCGGCCAAGAAGACAGAGCGGTGCCGGCCGCCTGTGCAGCCAATGGCGATGGTCAGGTAGCTCTTCCCCTCGCGCACGTACTGCGGCAGCAGGTAAAGAAGCAAATTCATCAGCCGGCTCATGAACTCGCGCGTCTGCGGATAGGAGTCCATGAAGCGGCGCACCCCCACGTCGCGCCCGGTCTTGTTCTTCAACCTGGGAACGTAGTTGGGATTGGGCAGGAAGCGCACATCGAACATCAGGTCGGCATCCTGCGG
>PMYF01000249.1:22238-24119 GCA_003171295.1 Acidobacteriota bacterium
ACGTTCAGGCGCGTGGTGTCGATGACCACGCTGGCGAGCTGGTGCATGGGTTTCAGCAGCATGCGCTCCAGGCGGATGCCCTCGCGCACGGGCAGGTCGCGGCCCAGCGGGTGCGGACGGCGCGTCTCCTCGAAGCGCCGGATCAGGGCCCGGTCGGAAGCCTCCAGGAAAACCAGGGAAGGCTTCACATCATTTCGCATCAGGTCGCGGTAGAGCGTGGGAAGCTGGCTGAGCGCCTCGCCCCCGCGGCTGTCCACCACCGCCGCCGCACGCTGAATACGGCTGCCCGGCTGCTGGCACATCTCGGCGAATTTCGGGATCAGGTCAATGGGAAGATTATCGACACAGTAATAGCCGAGATCCTCGAAAGACTTCAGGACTGAGCCCTTCCCGGAACCGCTCAGCCCGGTGATGAGCACGAATTGCTGGGGGCGCTTCTTCGCGGAAGCTTTCTTCTTCATGACGTGGTCAGTCGTCTGCGGTCCGTTTTCAGTTGTCAGGGGAATTATGGATTAGGAAGGGTGAAATATGAAGAGGATTTGTGGGGGCGAGGCCGAAGCGCGCGCGCCGATACGGTCTGGTGGTCAAATAATGCGGATGATTGAGGCCGTAATAGTGCTTTAGCCCCCGGACATTATATCGTCCCTGGGTCGCATACATTCCGACAAGAACCGTCGGGATGTATGCGCCACCCGCGGACGTTGAGGAACAGGTCCGCTACGCTTGCTAATGGCTGGTCACTTACATGACTCCGGGAGCCATTTATCCTCGTCGGGGCTCGACAGGATTCGAACGGTTGTCGTCTTCTCATCACCAGGAATTATCCATGGCTTGAATTGGTTCCGTGTGCCTTCTACAACAACGTGCTGATTGCCATCTGTGCGAACTACCATGCCAGGAGAAAACACTACGAGCCCGCCCTGCATCTGAGGTGGTATCACCCTATCGGCAGCTTCCGTCTTCCGAGTCCTGAGGTTTAGAACTCGCTTCGGACCCTGCCTCGCCTTGTCCCAGGTATTCCCAACCATATACAACACGCACCCGCGACCCACCCACCCCAGAGCAAATCTCAAATCCCCTTCACCTTCCGGAATCATCCCATCAAGGTTCTTCAGAGTCGTCCCTGTGACCTCTGTCACGGCGGCCCCGTTTTCGAAGTTCACGAGGATGCGATTGCCATCCGGAGACCAATGCGGGTTGTTTGCAAAGGCGACGCCTCCTACATCAACATTCATCGTTGCCTTTAGGATTCGAACCCTGCGCGTGCTGAGGTCCAGCATTGCGAGCGGGCCGGAAGCCTCTACTACGTCCCCATTCGCCTGGCCGTGAATCGCAAAAACCATGCGCCTACCGTCAGGAGACAAGTCCGGATCGGCGTAAACCTCGGGATTGCCGGGTTCCGGCAGGCCGTCCAAATAGTAGCCGTGCGTGAGGCGCTCCACCTTGCCTGTCGCGACGGTCAGCAGGTAAAGGTGGCCGCCGTACGCAGTGGAGTCTCGGAATGAAACAAAAACCACGCGCTGCACATCAGGTGAGACGGCGAACTCTCTGATCGGCAAGGTCATCTTTACCGCTCGCAGTATGTGGCCCGATTCCGTCGCAAGATAAAAGGACCCGCCGTAACTGTAAGCCACGGCTGGTTTCCCGTCACCACCCCCCGCACACCGAACCGGCACGACAGGCAAGGTCAGCGCAAGGAGCAAAACAGTTGCATGAAGAATTCTCAGTCGATGGTCGGGTCGTTCCATGGTGTATTCACCGCGGGTGGCGCATACATGGCGTATTGTGCCATGTGTGCGGGGCTTTAAGCTACTATGCCGGCATGCCTCGCCAGCGGCACTCCTACGGGTTGAACCAGCTGCATTTTATCACTGCCAGCAC
>PMYF01000705.1:0-1915 GCA_003171295.1 Acidobacteriota bacterium
ATCGGTCTGTTCTGCTACTGGCTGGTCTTCCTGGCGCTACATCAAGGGCTAACCCGCCTCACTCGCCGGTGGACTGTCGCGGCCCTGGACGACCGGCCGGTCTTCTGGATCAACCTCGCGATCAGCCTGGCAACATTGGCGGGAGTCATCTTTGTCAATTTGGTGATCGACTACGCACGCGTCACGCTGGTGTTGGAGGAAGAATCCAGCGCCGTTGTCGCGTTCCTTTCCTCGCTGGGTTTCTCGCTCCGCCGCCTGCGGAAAGCCCTCGGGGTTTACGCGGTTCCTTCCCTTCTCGGCATAGCGCTGCTTGGAATCTACCGACTGGTAGTGCCCTGGAGCTTCATCAATGCATCGCTCGGCAGCGCCGGATGGCCGCACCTACGCGAACCGCTGGTGCTGGCGCTGCTTTTCTTCGGCCAGCAGGCGATCATGTGGTGCAGATATTGGTTCCGGGTTGCCACTTGGGCCAGCGAGTGGTCTTACTGCTCCAGCGCGCATCATTAGGGGAAAATCAACACTAGAGTCAGGGAAATCTTACGGGCTACTGAAGAACCCGGGCCGCCGGTCAGCACTCGAAGGTAAGGCTAGGGCATCGTTCTTCCAGAAGTAGATTGGACGGTAGGGATTTCGTGGGTCAGGTCACCTCAGTGGGAAAGATTCCAGCCGGCGGCGTACCGCACGACTCGCGGGCCATCTTCACCGCCCTCGAAGTCGCGTTGCTTTACGCCGGCATGCTCGCATTCATCTGGCGTTGGCAATATGCGTGGCCTCACGCCTGGATGCTGCTCTGGGCTGTGATCCTGGCCAGCCATATGCTCCATCATGACACCCTGCGCGGGCTCGGCCTGGTTTGGACCGAACTGCGCGCCAGCGCACAAATCGTCCTGCCCCTGGCGGTCATCCTCTACCTGCCGATGCTTCTCTATGGATTTGCCCACCACAGCTTGGTGCTTCTCCGCCCCCACTGGCATATCCTCAGTCCCTTGCTGGGCTACGGCAGTTGGTGTCTGTGTCAGCAATACCTGGCGCAATCCTATTTTCACAACCGCCTGATGCTCATCGTCCGTAGCCGGCACGTAAGTTCAGGGCTCGTCGGAATCATGTTCAGCGCCGCGCACCTTCCCAATCTCCCCTTGATGATCGCCACTTTGATCGCAGGGTTCATCTTCGCCGAGGTCTTTGCTCGCCACCGGAACATCTGGCCCCTGGCACTAGCGCAGGCTGTGGGGGGACTACTCCTCGCCGCCGTTGCCCCGGATGCGCTCATCCACCACATGCGCGTGGGCCCAGGATACTTTTTCTACGGCATTCGATAACGAGAGGGAATTTATTGGGGCGGCTTCAACATTCCGTCGCGGGGAAAGCACTGACCAACTATCTCCGCGCGGCGTGCGGGTTCGGGCGTCGTTGCAGGCGCGGCACGTAGGGAAGGTCGGTAATCTGGCCTTCGAACTTTTCGGCCCAGCGGCCGGGAATCGCCGTGTCACACTTTGGGCAGGTTCCTTTCGGCGTCAAGCGATAATCCAGGATGTGATACCCAAAGCGTTCGATCAGCAAGGCATGGCACTGGGGGCAATGCGTATTCTCAAGATCGCCCACCAGCCCGGGCAGATTCCCCGCATAGATGAACCGCAATCCGGCGGCTCTGCCGATCGCCGCGGCGCGCTCCAGGTCCCGCGGTTGGGTATTTTCAGGGTCCATCATCTTGTAGTCTTCATGAAACGCCGAGACGTGCCAGGGAATATCCGGTGAAACGCCCGCCACAAATTCCGTAAGCCCCGCGAGCTCTTCCTCGGAGTCATTGAACCCCGGAATCAAAAGTGTGACAATCTCCACCCACAATCCCATCTTGTAAAGCGCGCGAATGGTGTCGAGGACTGGCTGCAGGCGCCCACCCAGTGTCCGGTAGTGG
>PMYF01000705.1:1926-7329 GCA_003171295.1 Acidobacteriota bacterium
TTGAAAATGGCGACCGCCCACTCGCTGGTGATCAGGGGTTCGTTGTAGGTGCTTACCACTACTTTCGCGCCTTGCAGGACCGCGTCGCGCACAATTTCCTGGGGCGTTGCGTGCATCGGCGTTGCCAAGGCACGTGGGTCGCGGAGGGCTTGTGACGTGACCCAGTTCTGGCAATACCCGCAATGCAGGTCGCAGCCCAGCATCCCGAAGCTATAGGCGAGCGCACCCGGATAGGCGTGATGGAACGGCTTCTTTTCAATGGGGTCGCACTGCGTGCCCGCCGCGTAACCCCAGGGCACCTGCAGTTTGCCTCCCTGGTTGAACCGCACTTTGCAGATCCCCAGTTGCCCTTCGGGAATGCGGCAGCAGTGACCGCAGGCAAAGCAGCGCACAAACCCGCCGTCGAGCTTTTCGTAAAGCTCACCCTCGCGAACGTTGGCGTTGAGAATGTCCTGGAGCGCAGCCATGGTTGGAACCCAAGTCCAGCAGCCCCCCTCGTGGGCCAATCCTGTACACCTTTATTATACTCCTTGGGCACGCTCGCGAAGGGGTAGATACAAACGCAGCAACGACGGCAGTGGCGGACCGCCGCCGCGGGATTTGCGATACCCGTGCTGGGGGCGGGGCGGCGATTGGAAATCGCCGCTGCCGGTCTATTCCGTCACGCGGTTCCAATCATCGGCAAGCAGGCCATGAACCTCGATATCGACGTAGCGGTCATCGAACGCCTGGGCCTGGCGCAGGAAGGCGCGGTTCCGATCGATCAACGCAAAGAGCTCCTCGGCGTGCTGATGCTCCAGCAGTCGCAGCTCCGCGCCCTGCGCAAAGGAATAGGAGAACATCTTGGTTGTTCACGGCGTCGCGTAAGGCACTCCCGCGACCGGTAGGGGGGCACGCCCTCAGGCCACCGCTTCCGCTTCGATCTCTACCAGCATTTCAGGATCGATCAGGCGCGCCACACCCACCAAACTGGTTGCAGGGTGCACCTCGCCGAAGAACTCGGCGTGGGCTTTGGCGACTTCCTCCCACCGGTCGATCTGGGTCACGTAAATGCGGGTCCGGACAACGTGCTCCAGGCCCAGTCCCAGCCTCTTCAGGGCGTTCTCGATATTGTGGATGGTCTGCACCGTCTGTGCATACATGTCACCGGGCGCGAGCACCTTCCCGGAAGGATCGGTGCCCGTGGTGCCGGAGACGTGCACGATGTCACCCACCTGCACGGCGCGCGCGTATCCCACTTTCGTTTCCCAGGGTGTGCCGGAGAAAGTCTTGTTCCGCTTAATCTTCATGTGTAACCTCCGATTTCAGTTTCGCAGCCCTCAGGAAATCGCTGCGGGATGCGGGCGCTTGCTAGGCTTTTTCAAAATACCGTCGATGGGTGCGCACTGCCAGGGCCAGGCGTTTCCGGCGTCTTTCCAGCGCTTCGCGGTAACGCCGCTTTTCTTCCGTGCCACGAGGAATCGCAGGGGGAACTTCCTGGGGTTTGCCGGATGCGTCCAGCGCCACATAGGTGACGAAAGCCGAACTGGTCTGCCGCCTCTCGCCGGTCAGGTAATCCTCCCGGAAAACTTTCACTTCCGCTTCCAGGGACGTCCGGAAAGCGCGGGTAATGTGGGCGCGAAGGATCACCATATCACCCACGCGAATGGGATAGAGAAAGTCGAGGTTATCCACCGCCACCGTCACCACCTGGGAACGCGTATGGCGGTGCGCGACGATCGCCCCGGCAATGTCAATCAAGTGCATCACTTTGCCGCCCAGCATGTTGCCAAGGGTATTGGCGTCGTTGGGCAGCACTACTTCCACCATCTCTACGGCGGATTCGGCAACCGTTTTCCCTTTCCGTTTCGCCATTGTCTTCGCCCTTGGGAACAAAATATCGCGGTGCGACCTGAAGCCGCGGGATGAATCACCCGAGAAAAACGCTTCCCTGCTGTCATTCTGAGCATGGATAGNNATCCGTATCTTCCCGGGAGCGGCGGCCCATTCCAAGTCCTGGAACCACCGCAGACAAGAGTGGAACGGCCCGCACAGGCAACCCGCCCGCACCCGCGCTGGCTGAAAAGTTTTGCCTTGCCGGGTTCGCCCGCCTATACTATGCGAGCCGGTAAGGCGATGCAACCGGATTCAGCAGAACAGGAGCGTGATCATTGTCCCCGGAAGCGGAAAAAACTCGGCGTGAATTCCTGGAAGAGGCGTTGCGCGAGGATCCTGATAACACTTTTGCGCGTTACGGGCTGGCGATGGAGATCGCGAAAACCGAACCGGCAGCGGCGTGGATCCACTTCGAGTACCTGCTCCTGCACCATCCCGAGTACACGGCCACCTATTACCAGGCTGGGATGTTCCTCATCAGTCAGGGACGGCCCGACGAAGCGCGCAAGGTGCTGGCCGCCGGGGCGGAAGTCACCGGGCGCCAGGGCAAACAGCACGCCCAGCATGAGCTGCAGGCAGCCCTGGAAGCCCTGGATAGCGGGTTGTAACACGCCGCGGCGCTGGGGCCAGGGCATCCAGGGGTGACGCAGACCTCAGGCGTTGGCGCCGGAGCGTTCGGGGACCTGCAGACATGCTAAGAGGAAGTGTGTCTGCATCACCCACAGTAGCCGCGAGTACTTTCCCCAATTCAAATCTGGGACAACCTCATGTGGAGCTGGGCAGGTGTGGTGGCGGCTGGAATCCTGAACGGCAGCTTTGCCGTTCCGCTGAAGACCGCGCGTGTTTGGACGTTTAATCATATCTGGATGGTGCATTCGCTTCTTGCCATGGCCCTGCTGCCCTGGACCTTCGCCCTCCTGATGGTCCCGCGCTGGAGCGGGATTCTGGGCGCCGTTCCGGTGCGCGGGTGGCTGGGACTGATCGGTTGGGGTTTGCTTTTCGGCGTGGGCTCACTCCTATATGGCGTGGCGGTGGACCTGCTGGGCATAGCGCTGGGATTCGCCATTCAACTTGGCCTGTCGATCGTTCTCGGCGCGCTCCTGCCGCTCATTTGGGCCGGAGCCTTTCGGCTGCGCACGTATGCCGACGCGTGTCTCGTAACCGGTCTGGCGGTGATGGTGGCCGGCGTTCTCCTGTGCGCGCAGGCGGGCGGCTCGAAAAGCTCCACTCCGGGCGCCAGGGGCGGGCGCTTCCGCAAAGGATTGATCGTCGCGCTGGTGGGTGGCATCCTGGCGCCGTCACTCAACTTCGGCATTCAATATGGCACGGCCCTGCTGGCCACGGCGGGTGGCGTGAACGCGGGGGCAGGCTTCCCCGTTTCCATTTACCTGGCGTGGGCGGTTTTTCTTTCCACCGCAGCCGTATTGCAGGCGGGCATTTGCGGGTGGCGAGTAGTGCGGGCCCGACAGACCGACGCCTTCCGCCAGCCGGGAGCGGGCCGCGACGCGCTCGGGGTGCTGCTGATGAGTTCTCTCTGGATTACCAGTGTGTTTCTCTATGGCCGCAGCGCCTTCCATCTGGGACCATGGGGAAACAGTTTTGGCTGGCCCATCTTCATCGCCCTCATCATCATGGCCTCGAACGCCTGGGGCGTGGTGCTGGGAGAATGGAAGGCAGTTCCCAAGGCTGCTTTCTACCGGATGCTCGCTGGCTGCGGCGTACTGGTTCTGGGCGCTTTCCTGATCGGGCAGGGCAACCAGGGCTGAACTCGCCGCCGTACCCCACAACCTGTCAGTTCAGCGGTATAATTCCACTCAGGCAAATGAATACCTATCAGGGCAATAGTACGCCTGACGCATACAGCCGGGAGAAACAAGGCGTCGCCTTGACCTCAGTCCTGGCGGCGATTGTGCTGACCATGCTGAAGACGGCAGTGGGACTCTTAACCGGCAGCCTGGGAATCCTTTCCGAGGCTCTGCACTCCGGTCTGGATCTGGTGGCGGCGACGATCACGTATTTCTCCGTACGCGTTTCAGACAAGCCCGCTGACCCCCAGCATCCCTTCGGACACGGCAAGGTCGAACACCTTTCCGCCTTCATTGAGACCGGCCTGCTCTTCATCACTTGCGCCTGGATCGTCTATGAAGCGGGGCGGCGGCTCTTCTTTCGCGAGGTGCGCGTGGAGCCTTCGCTCTGGGGCTTCGGCGTAATGTTAATCTCCATCACCATCGACACATTCCGCTCGCGCGCCCTCTTCCGCGTAGCGCGCAAGTACAATAGCCAGGCGCTGGAAGCCGACGCACTGCACTTTTCCACGGACGTTTATAGCTCGACGGTGGTCATTCTAGGCTTGATACTGCTCTACGTGGCGGAGCAGCGGAACCTGCCCTGGCTGCGACATGCCGACCCTATCGCGGCCCTGGTGGTGGCGGGAATCGTAGTGTACATCACGCTGCGACTGGGCAAGAAGACTGTGGATGCCCTGGTGGACGCCGCACCCACCGGCACCAGTTCGTTGATTGCGGAAGCTGTGTCAGGCGTCTCCGGTGTGCTCAGCCTCGACCGCATCCGGACTCGCCAGAGCGGCAGCCGGGTGTTCGTGGATCTGCGGCTGACGTTGGCCAGCAACATCTCGCTCGAGCATGCGAAATCCGTGGCCGACATCGTGGAAACGGAGGTTCACCACCTCTTCCCCACCGCGGACGTGATGATTCACACCACGCCCAAGGAACCCTCCTCCGACGACTTGGTCGCGAAGGTCCGGTCCGTGGCGCACCGGCGTAATTTTCTGGTGCACGAGGTGACCGCACACGAGGTGGAGGGTCGCGTCAACGTCTACCTGGACCTGGAAGTGGACCCGCAGTTACGGCTGGCGGAAGCCCACGAACGCGCCACCCAGCTCGAAAGCGAGATCAAGGATAACCTACCGGAAGTCCACGAAGTGAACGTGCACCTGGAACCCCTACTCGTGGCAGTGGAAACCGGGAACGAGGTCCGGCTGGATCATCTGGTCGTGGAACGTAAGCTGGAAGAACTGACGCGTGAGACTGCGGGCGTGCTGAATTGCCACTCCGTCGAAGCTCACCAGGTGGGTGGCAACGTCGTGGTGCGGTTGCATTGCACCCTCGATCCCGACCTCCCCATCTCCAAGGTGCACGACACTACCGAAACTCTGGAATTCAAGTTTCGCCAGGCATTCCCGCAGATTTCCAAAATCAGCATCCACGCCGAGCCCCAAGACGGGAGATGACTGCATGACCCCCCATGCCCGATGCATAGGATACCGGTGGCTGGCGGGGTTCGGTGGGCAAAGACACCACACCCCGTGTCTCCACGGGGTCGCGGTGGGAGACCTCAGGAAGGTATTTCGGCGCGGCGGAAGCTACGGCTTGGGCTTGGGTTTGGTCGCCGACGCCGGTGGGATGACGACCGGCTTGGGACCAGTGGCAGGCCGGGTCGCGGGTGCGACTGGCGCGGCAGGCGCACCTGCTGCGCCAGCATCGGCCACCGGGTTCGCGGCGTCAAACC
>PMYF01000705.1:7385-7632 GCA_003171295.1 Acidobacteriota bacterium
CGCTTCAAGAGCTTTTGCTTGTCCTCCTGATCGCGGTTCAGGCGGTGTTGCTCCTCATCACTGAGGGTGTTCGCCCCCTTACTCAGTTGGTCATTAATGGCCTGGATCTCCTGCTGCAGGCGCTGCAGTTCTTGCTGGCGGGGCTGATACTTCTTCGACAAGTCCGCGAAAGCCTTCTTGCCTTCCCCCGTGGTGCCAATCGCTTCCTGGATGTTGATCACCCCAATCTTGCCCGGGGTGGCGGCTG
>PMYF01000244.1 GCA_003171295.1 Acidobacteriota bacterium
GGGAAGCCTGCGTAGGGATCACCCGAGCCCGGCCGGATCACCGAGACAGGGCTGGTACTGAGATCGACATTCAATATCGAGTTGGTCGTGTCGTGCCAGTAGGGCGCCCACTCGTAACGCAAGCCGAAATTAAAAGTGAGGTTCTTGGTCACCTTGAAATCGTCCTGGATATAGTAGGCTTGCGCCCAGCGACGGAGGTGTACGTAGGAATCGCCGACCGCAACCTCGGAGTCGCGGCTGATGCCAAGCAGGAAGGTCGCCAGACTGAGACCGGGCTGGCAGGGTGTCTCGGAACTATCCGCGCAGCTCCCCACCTCGGCGGTCGCCTCACGCTTGAAAGAGAAGGTCCCGCGGGCGATGTTGTGCGCCGTAACGTTCAGTTGCTCTCGCCGGAGGTTGGCACCGGCCTTGATCAGGTGGCGGCCATGGCTTAGGGACCAGTCGTCACCATACTCGAAGATGTTGTCGGTGTTCTTCAGAGGGTGACCGAAGGCGCTTTCACTGACGCAGCAGTAGGGATCGTCCCCGCCGAAGCCGGGCAGTCCCCAGTCCAGCGGGATGGTGGACAAGCCGGGGATGCCGAGTTCGGAACCCACGTCCGTCTTGCCCGCAAAGTCACCCAAGCTGCCGGAATTAAGCCGCAGGTAGTTGGCATGAAGCTCATTCACCATGCGGGGGCTCATCGTCCAGGAATGGTGCAGGGTCAAGGATTGCGTTTTGACCGCGTCGACCGTACCGGTTCCCACCACGAGGCTGGGATTGGACGCATCCTCGCGGGCCCAGGAATAGCGCCCGTAGAGGTTCATGTTGGGATTCAGGTTGTAGTCGATGCGTCCGGCAAGCTGGTCGTCCGTTTCCGGGGAGCGGAGAGTCCCACGGTAGTTATTGACCAGGGTTCCAGAGACGTTGGGCGGAGGGAGCAAAGATGATGAGGCTAGGAACTTGGCGATGGCTGGGTTGATGCAGTCCGTAGGAATCGTGTTGTTGGCAAAGGGAACATTCGTATCGGGACTCGGATTGAAGCAACCCGCTGGAAGTGTATTGGGAATGGTGTTCACTGGCGCATCGGCGTAGCCGATGATGCCATTGCCGCTCTCGTCCGTGCCCAGCACGTGCGGCATGAAGATGTTGCTGACACCGGCATAGTCCGACAGGTCGCCGGTGCGCGCCTTGGCCGTCGGGACCGTGAGGTTGGAAAGGCCACTGGAGGGGTGCCGCAATGCTTCATAGGCTCCAAAGTAGAAAAGCCTGTCGCGAAGGATCTTGCCGCCCGCGGTGGCCCCAAATTGGTTGCGTTTGAAGGGTGGTTTCGGAGAACCCTCCGGCTGGAAGATTCCATCGAAATAGTCGCGGGCATCAAGCGCCTCGTTGCGCAGGAAATCGTACGCCGTGCCGTGGAGAGAGTTGGTGCCAGACTTGGTGGTGGCATTGATCTGCGAGGCACCCCGACCGAACTCCGCCGTGTAGGAGTTGCTCTGCACTTTGAATTCCTGAACCTCGTCAATGGACGGAACCACGGCGAAGGTGTTGAAGTCAGGCTCCGTGTTGGTGGCGCCGTTCAGGAGGAAGTTTGTGTCCTGACTGCGTGCCCCACCCACGGAGTATTGGTCAACAATCCGGCGACCGACTTCGCGGACCTCCGCGAAGTTCATGTTGGTGTCTTTGCTGAAAGTCACGCCGGGGGATAGAGTCGTGAGGTCGAGGAAATTGCGCCCGTTGAGAGGCAGTTCCACAACCCGGCGGTTTTCGATAACTTGCCCCACGCTTGCCGATTCCGCGTCCAGCAGGGGCGCGGTCGCCTCGACGTTGACCGACTGCGAGATCTGGCCCACTTGCAGGGTAAGATCGATGCGAGCCTTTTGATCAACCTGCAACTCAAAGGCGGGCACGTTCGTCACCTGGAAACCCTCCTTCGTGGCGCTCAGGGAGTAGTGCCCGGGAAGCAAGCCGGGGAAAGAGAAGTCACCGCTCGAGGTCGACATCGTGTTTCGGTGAATATTGGTGTCAGCATTGGTGACGGTGACCTTGACCTCTGGAATCACCGCGCCGGAACTATCCAGAACTACTCCGCTGATACTGCCGGTGCCAATCTGAGCCAGGGCCGAAGAGGCCAGAAGAAGGGCCAGCGCAAATGCCGCCAGCAGTCCTCCGGCCAACCTCTCCCCCGGCCTTAACTTACCGGTAAACAGAAGCATGATGGCCTCCCCTTAATTAGGAATTCGCGCGAGCCAACGCCTCGCGTTCTTCAGGAATGGGACCGCCCACATCGAGTCGTTCATCTGCCTAAGTGCTAGTCGTTAGTCGTGCGCGTTCAGGACGGCGCGCACCTGCGTGCTATGTACCACGCCGTATTGTGCAAGTCAAGGGCGTGGGAAGTAATGGCGGCGCTCCGCGTATCCGGCGCGGTTTCAGCCTTGATGCTCCGCCACGTTGGATAGGGGGCCGAGAGTGGGGCGCAGGAACCTCCGGCGCTCGTAGCGATTAAAAATCCCCTGCGTGACCAGGAGTAGAACCGCGGCGCCGCACAGAATCCAGATGCCACTCCTCACCGTGGCCCGTTGTGCGACGTAACCGATGGCAGGAGGAACCACGGCGCCGCTCAGCAGAGCGAGAGTCATGAGCATGCCGAAGACGGTTCCGAAAAGCCGCGCGAAGTACATGCTGGCAGTTCCCGCGGTAGTCGGAAAAATGGGCGCGTAACTCAGCCCGCAGAGCATGATGCCTGCAATCGCTACCCAAACGTTGGGCGCTACCGCCATGAGCAGGAGACCGATCAGGGCGCCGACGGAGGACCCCAGCACCAGGTGCGGCCCGCGTATTTTCTTGACCACCTGGCTGGCGGCCAGCCTGCCCACCATCATCATGATCCAGAAGACGGTCAGGATGATTTTGGATGTCTGAGAGGAGGCGTACAGATCCTTCTCGAGGTAGGTGCGAATCCAGCCGGCGGTGGAGATCTCCAGGGCGGAGTAGAAGAACAACACCGAGCCGAGAATGATGACCGCAGGATCCACCGCCACGCGCAGCGCTTGACCCCAATCGAAGCCTCCGGCCGAGCCCGCGCGCGGGAACGTCTGCGCCAGAGCCACCAAGGCGACCAGCGCCACCAGAGAGGCAATGAAGCACAGGGTGGCGAAAAGCCCCAGCCGGGCCGTCATCAGCACGACCAGCCAGGGGAAGAAGACCGCTCCCACGCCGAAACAGATACCTGCGAGATTGAGCGCAGAGGAGGGGTTCTTAGGGTAAAGGTCAGGAATGAGCGTGTTCGAGGCGCTCATGGCGGAACTGCCGCCCAGTCCGAGCAAAACCAGCAGTGCCCCAAGCACCGCGTAGCTGGGCGCGTAGGCCATCCCTAAGAGCGCGGCAGCGCTGCATAGGAATCCGGCGACCAGTACCGGTTTCTTTCCGAATCGGTCGATCAGCGGCCCCGCCAGGAACACCATGGGGACCTGCGGGAGGTAGAGGAAACTGAAAAGCGTTCCGCTCTTGGTCAAATCAAAACCCGAGTGCGCACTTAACTCCGGGAGTGTCGCACCCAGAAAAGAGGTCATCACTCCGAACGTGAACAGACCCGCGCAGGCCGTCCCCATCAGGTATGGGGTAGGAGTCTGGTTAGTTGAGGTCATGGAGGTTTGGCCTTTCCCCGCGATAAGAGATACTCGTCGCAATGCAGTAGCGCCAATGCCGGCCGGGCTCGCCTCTTGCCCACCCCGACCGCTCGCCAGGAACTTTGCTGCGGGTGCATTATAGACGCAATCTCGTGGCGCCGGTATCGAAGCAATGGCACTTTGCTGGACGCACTTTAGCATTGGACTTGAAATCTCTCGCGGGGGTACTGGTGTCATTTGCGAGACACGGGCGATCCCAAGTGCAGTCATTCCCGCGAAAGCGGGAATCTACTTCGCAAGCCACTGGAGATGCGCCGCCGACAGACTGGATTCCCGCTTTCGCGGGAATGACCAGTGTTTCGAAGGGGATCCCATTCCAAATGACACCAGCACCCGCGCGGGATATCGCTTTCCCCAACCGACCTGCGGTTTCGGGGCGGGCGTAACCAAGGCAGCCTCCACCATGCCTCATCGTAACCGCAGCATCAAAGTGGTCTCGAATCATCCTGCGAGGGTGTGTTACGATTCCACACCGAAGCACCAGGAGCGCGACTCCGGGCAAACCATTTACGGCAAGGAGACCGGATGATGAGGGAAATCCGCAAGGGGTTGGCATTTTCAACGATACTGGTAATCATCCTTTCGGCTGTTTCGCTGCCCGCGCAAGACCGGCAGCCTGCCGACGAGGAGCGCAAGGCCGCAGAACTCCGGGATTACATCCGGGCGAATTACACCAAGTCCGAATACCTGGCGCCCATGCGCGATGGGGTCCGTCTTTTCGTTTCCGTCTATGCGCCCAAGGACGCTGCGAAACGATACCCGATCTGGATGATGCGTACGCCATACACGGTGGGACCTTACGGCGCTGACAACTATCCCGGCTCGCTGGGCCCTTCGGAGTTCTTTGCCCGCGACGGTTACATCTTCGCCTATTGCGATGTACGCGGCCTGGGCAAATCGGAAGGCAAGTTCGAGCACGTCCGGCCCTACATTCCCAACAAGACGTCGCCGAACCAGATCGACGAAGCTAGCGACACCTACGATACGATTGAATTCCTTTTGAAAACCCTCCCCAACCACAACGGCCGTGTGGGTGTTTGGGGCATTTCTTATCCCGGCTTCTACGCTACCATGGCGATCTTGAGCGGACATCCCGCCATCAAGGCGGTCTCGCCCCAGGCGCCGGTCACCGAATGGTTCCTCGGCGACGATTGGCGGCACAATGGCGCGCTCTTCCTGGCCCATGTTTTCGGTTTCATGTCTTCTTTTGGGCGGCCGCGCACGGGAGAAAACGAGGTGCCCGGCCCGGCCTTTGACTACGGCACTCCCGACGGCTACGATTTCTTCCTGCGTATGGGGCCGCTCGGGAACGCCGACAAGAATTTCTTCAAGGGCCAGATCGAAGGGTGGCGGGACCTGGTTTCGCACGACACGTACACGGACTATTGGAAGTCCCGCGACCCGCTGCCCTACTTGAAAAACGTCCAGGCTGCTGTGATGACGGTGGGCGGCTGGTTCGATGCGGAGGACGCTTACGGGGCGCTCCACACCTCCGAAGCGATTGGAAAACAGAGTCCCGGGACGGTGAACATTCTCGTCGAGGGTCCCTGGTCGCACGGCCAGTGGAACCGCGGCCCTGGCGACGAATTGGGGGACGTGAATTTCCATCAGAAGACAGGAGAATACTTCCGTGAGCACATCGAGTTCCCGTTCTTCCAGCATTTCCTGAAGGACCAGGGGGAAGAAAAATTTCCCGGGGCCTACGCCTTCGAGACCGGGCGCAACGAGTGGCACCAGCTCGACCGATGGCCACCCAAGAACGGAACCAGGAAGACGTTCTATTTCCAGAGTGGGGGCCGGCTCGCCTCCGCGCCTCCCGCCGCCGGCGGTGAGGAGTTCGACGAGTACGTGAGCGACCCCGCCAAGCCGGTTCCGCATATTCCCTATATCAGCAACCAGATGTCGGCCCCTTACATGACCGCCGACCAACGCTTCGCCGGGCGCCGCACCGACGTGCTGGTCTATCAGACAGAGCCGCTCGAAGCCGACGTCACCATCGCGGGGCCGCTCGCGGCGTCGCTCTATGTCTCCACCACCGGAACGGACTCCGACTGGGTCGTCAAACTCATCGATGTCTATCCCGGGGACGCTCCCGACCCCGATCCCAACCCCACGCGGGTGAAAATGGGCGGCTACCAGCAGCTCGTGCGGGGCGAGCCCTTTCGCGGGAAATTCCGCAAGAGCTATGAGACGCCGGTGCCCTTCGAGCCCGGCAAGCCCGACAAGGTGGAATTCCAGCTCCCCGACGTTTTCCAGACCTTCCGCCGCGGCCACCGCATTATGGTGCAAGTGCAAAGCTCCTGGTTCCCGCTGGTGGACCGCAATCCGCAAAAGTTTGTGAAAATAGACCAGGCCCAGCCTTCCGATTTCCAGAAGGCCACCCAAAGAGTCTATCGGTCCGCGAAGCTGCCCTCGAGCCTTACCGTGAACGTGCTGCCAGCCGCCGCGGCTGCCTCGGAAAAGTAAACTCTGGGAGGCCCGCCTCAGGCAGCCCGGGCCTCTCGCCATCTACCGGCTCGCTGCCTCTCGAATTCCCCAGCCCTCTTTCCTCGCGGGAAAGGTCCGCTGCCAGGCTGCTCTTGCCTTATGCGCGCGCGCCCTCTGCCCTCGCGGGAGAGGGTGGTCCGCTGCCGGCGCTTTCACCAGCCGGAGCGGACCGGGTGAGGGGGCAAATCGCTTGGCGGTCGCACCGCGCGCGCCGGGCGCGAAAAGCCTCGGACCTGCCAAACAGGTCCGCGGTACGTTTGCTACCGTCCACTTCCTCGCCATCGCGCCCCACAGATTTCTGCTTTCCTTTCGAAAACATGCTGGTTTCGCCCCGATTTATCGCGTAATCTGTGCAATCTCTGCCAAAAAGCCGATCAATTGTCGGCCATTTTGTCACGCGCTCCTTTGTTTTCATACACATCCCCGGAGGTTCCTTCATTTTTAACATCTCTTTGGGTCGGCGCCCCGTTTCGGACCTTGAAAAGCACATTAGTGAGCCGCCCCAATTGGCGCAGGCTGGAATCTTCCATTCTTTGCATGAGCAGCGTTTTTCCGTCCTGGGGAGCCATCAGCGCAGCGAGATTCTCAGGTGATTGCATGTATTCGACTTGCTGTGTTCTTGTCTGGATTGCGCCGGCCCCATGAATAGGTCCGCGCCCTTGCAAGTCAGCCAGCGGGCGCTGGCCTCACAGCTTAGTATATAGTGGGTTCTTACCTTTGTAAAGAATAACTTTAGGCTACACACTTCAGCGAGCGGGTAGGGCCACCCCTTGGGGTGGCCTTGGCCAAGGCAAGCCCTGGCCCTACAAGAACGTAGCGTGGAGCTGTTCTGAGGGTCCGCGGTTCGCCCCCCATTGATCCCAAAAAGCCGCGGACCTGCCGACAGGTTCGCGCTACACCTGCTTTGCATTGCAAACCCGTAAGTTCACGTTTTTTGGCGAGCGATCCTGCACTTACTCTTGATTTGGCCGCGGCCCAGCCGCGGAGCGGCGGCATCATGTAGCCCCGGGCGTGAGCCCGGGGATGCCGAGCGCCCCTCACCCCCTCCCCTCTCCCCGCGCGGCGGGGAGAGGGGTGCCGGAGGCGGGGTGGGGGGCAGACTTTCCCCACGGCGTGGCCATGGGCTATGCTACATCGCCCCTTTGGGGCTGGGGAATGAGCGCGGGGCACACACGCGCGTAGCGTATCGACAAACCTAGCTCGCATACATCCCGACAAACAACGTCGGGACGTATGATGGCATAA
>PMYF01000052.1 GCA_003171295.1 Acidobacteriota bacterium
CATCTATCCAGCCGGAACTACCGTGACCACAATGAACGCCTTCAATCAAATTGGCTGGGTTTGTGGAGAAGAGCAGATTCCCAGGCAGTATCCCGAGCAGCCGCTGGTTGAACAACTCATGGCCCCGCCTCGGTTCGTCCTCAACGAGTCGTGGCCATGGTGGAAGGATGGAGAAGCTCCGCATCTGCAATTTGAGAGTTTTCTTGAATTTCTGCTCAGAGAGAGCAATCCAATTAAGGATCAGCTCGAATCTCTCCTGCGGGATACTCCGCTTAGCGGCTCTGTTGAGAGGGTGATTCGCAATGCACAAATCGAGTTCAAACTGGCTTGTCAGTCATGGTCGTCTGACTATCAATCCCTGAAAAGCGCCTGGCAGAGCGGCATCGCATCCAGAGCACCGTACTCTACGTTGAATGCAATCCACTACCAAGCGAAAACACTCTGGCACACTCCGACGATCTCTTCGCTCGCAGAACGCAGGTTTTTGCCCAGATATGGGTTTCCGCTCAATGTTCAGGTCTTGACCGCGCAGACGGAGAGCCGTGAAGAGCCTGTTCGTTTTCAACGTGGCTCACTTCTGGCACTCAGTGAGTACGTTCCTGGGTCGGTCCTGCTTGGCGGCGGCCGCAGTTACACTTCCCGGGGAATTTTGAACTTCTGGTCCTCCAGCGGAGACAAGAGCTTCGGCCTCCGAAAGTTCCTCTACTCATGCCAATCGGGTCATCGATGGACGGAGTTACAACCTCTTCAAGGGGACCGATGTCCGACCTGCAATGCCCTTCTCCAGAGTTCGGGCCGAGAGCTTTTGATGCCCACGTTCGGCTACTCCACGGCGCTCTGGGATCCACCGACCTGGGAAGGGGACCAGGAGCGAATCGGAGACACTCAGGTGATCGCCTCCGGTTTCCTAACGGCGGGCACGGCACCGCTCATTCGAGATTTTGCAGGCATTCCCGGCGTTTCCGCCTCGACTCACGAGGGCGCAGAATTACTGGCGACCAACTCCGGTGAGTTCGACGCCGGTTTTGCAATCTGCACCAAGTGTGGATTCACCGACAGCATGAGAACGGCCGCGGATGATCTTCCGCGAAGCGCGGAGGGAGTCGAATTTGCGGAACATTTACCCCTCCGGATGAGACGCGGCGGCAAAAAGTGTTGGGCGAAAGAGGAAGACCCGGTGATGCGACACCAGCATCTCGCGGCACAGCTCGACACGGACCTGCTTGAGGTAGACCTTGAAAGCGCAGCTGGCCTGCCGACTCAAATCATGGCGACGACGTTCGCTGACGCACTTCAACTGGCGGCTGCCGAATTGCTTGAGGTGGACGTGCCGGAGATCAGTCTCTCCGTCCATGACATCGAAGAACAAACCTCATGGAAGATTCAGCTCTACGATAGCGAAGCCGGCGGCTCGGGACATATCCTCGAGCTGGCCGAGAGACATCATGAACTGCTCCCGGCGATCAAGAATGTGCTCACCAGGGATCAGCAGCATAATGAATCTTGCGGCAATGCGTGCATCCAATGCCTCCTGACCCCGGGAAGTCAAGCTGCATACGAAGCCGGCCTCCTCGATCGACGCGCTCTCTTCGCACTGCTCTGAGAGCGCTGAGAGAAAGTCAGGCACGAAGCGTGTTGGATCGATCCCCGTTCGCGAAGCCAGCATGCGTCTCGGGATCCGCCGGTGGAATGTAAATGCACCAGCTTCCCATCCATCGGTAATACGGTCCATACCCCCCATGAAAGAACAGGACAGGTTCTGAATCTCTGTCTCCGTTTCCCGGCGAAATTCAGACCGACTAAAGACGAACGCGACTTCACTAAGAGCCGGGCGGCTCTGCGACACAACGAGCTGTGATCTCCTGCACCACATAGTCGTCATCGGTGACGGGCAGCATGCGAAAGGCCGTGGCATCTTCCGGGTTATAGCGGTAGGTTGCACCCATGTAGACCCGTTCGTAGGAGCCGGAGCTGTTCGTTACCCAATCGCCCGCGTTCCCAACAGTATCGATCAGGCCGTACGGACTAACTCCAGACGGATACGCGTCCACCGGCTTGAGAGACGGAGAAGGATCTCCCTTCTCGGGGAGCCCAGGAACATTGGCTCGATGATTGTCGAACTGGTTTCCCCACGGATAAACTCGCCCGTCGACTCCCCGCACCGCCAGCTCCCACTCGAGATCGGACGGCAAACGCTTTTTCTGGGAAGAGCAATATAGCCCGGCTTCGAATCGGGTCATCGGCGCCGGACAGGCCGGACAAGGAGCCTTGCGGGCACCGACCACGATGTCTCCTGGAGCCGAGACCTGCTGGGAGGTCCCTGACGCGATTACGCCAAAAACAGCGCCCAGATTGTCATTCAACGATCGGAGCTGTCCGAGTCCGACGGCGTCAATACTCGCGCTTTGCTGCATTGAGGTCAGCAGAAACGAATTCTCGGGCTTGAGTACTCCGGCTTGCATCAGAGATCGCGCTCGCGGAATGTATTGGTCGACGGTGGGCGGACGCAAATCGATCCAGAATGGTGTTACCTGGGTTCTGCGCTCCAATTCCCTTCCGTGTATCCAATCCGTCGATGGCACGTAGGCCATATTGGGATGCTGCTGAATCTGCTCGATGGAGGGCAATGCCAGGTTGAGCGTCTTCGAGGAGCGGAAGCCCGGCTTGAGAACGAGAGGAAATGAGAGCCCGCGCTCCGCGTTGTCGCGATAAGCTGCTCCGACCCGAACGATGACATCGCGGGCCGGTATCCAAACGCGAATGTGATCACCCTGGATCACGTTCGAGGTAACCACATCACTGCGGTTTGAATTCGGATCCTCCTGAAATACCGTCAGCGTTATCTCGGAACTCGCGATGGATCCCAAGTTTCCAACGGACATATCCAAAAGCACGTGGGTCCAATAAAACCAGCCCGCGAGCCCGAGAATCGCGGCGATTAGCGCCCCGCTGGCAAGCAGGGCGTTTCGTACGATCGAGACAGTGCGTTCCCGCCGGCGGATGGCCGGACTCGTGCCGCGGGTGAGCATCACCGCTGCGCCGCTCATCCGATAGCTCACGTCCTGGCCAGCAATGACCCCATCGGATGAAAGCTGGTGCGCCACCTCGATGACGACGCCGGTTAGATCGACGAGCCGCCGAGGCCCCTCTAAACCGCGATGGAGGGCGAGGCTGAGCCGGCTCGCATTGTCTCCTCGAAGCGCAATCGCGCTTTCAGCGGCACCAGAACCGTAGACAACGAGCCGCGGGACAGGGAGCGGAGATCGAATCAGCGAGTCGAAGGCGGCGGCATGGCAACAGTCGAGAATCAGGACGGTACGCTCTGGCGAGGTCCGGCTCAGGGCTACTGTCATCAGCTCGAAGCCGTCAACAGCTTCTGTTGGTTGACCGGAGCCAATGAGAACCCTGGGAGAGTCATGGTCAAGCCATGCATGCCCATAGACATAAATCAGGTGAAGATCGCTGCCAGGAGCATCGACCGGCTCCAGCCTGTCGATGCTTTCGACCACGCAATCTTCGCTCAAGAAGGCGCTGAATGCAGAACGGACGACAGAGAGAACATCGCCAGGAGAGGGTAATCGATCCAGGTCAATGTTCAAGTCCGGAAGCGGGATCCCGCATAGCACCAGCAGGCTCAGTTTCGAAAATTTATCCATTTCGCGCTACCACCGGAAGAAGTTCCGCAGCGAAATCTCGCCGGCGCCCTGACGCCCGACGAGCGAAGGAGCGTAGGCAACCAGTTTTTGAAGGATCACGGGCGTGGCCGCGCCCAGGTGAAAGCACAACAGGGCCGACGCCGATCCTTCGATATAGAGTAGCGGCATCGCGCCACCGAAGAGGATCATGGCGATGGTCGTAATCCAATACACCGGCCGGGCTGCGTATTTCGGAAAAGCCTGAGGTTTTCTGGAAAGCGCATACCAGTGCAAGGTTTCCGCTGCAACCGCACCGCACAGGGACACAATCGTCTGGGCAACCAGAGTATTCAGAACCATTTCGGCCTCATCGAGAGTCAGATCGATTCTATACATCGTGACACAGTATGCTTCGCCGTTTTTGCCAGATCCTTCAAACCGGATTTCCTAGAATTCGCTGCATTTCAGACTCAAAGAGTAAGCGATACAGTGATCTGGCCGGCAGGCATCGGTCTAGTCTAGGATTGCTTTGTGG
>PMYF01000909.1 GCA_003171295.1 Acidobacteriota bacterium
GTCTAACTACGACGGCGCGTGGCGCGAGCCGTTCGCGGCATGGGCCGAGAAGCAGCAGTGGGACATTGTGATCGGGGATGAGGCCCACAGGATCAAAGCCCCCGGCGGCAAGGCCAGCGTGTTCTTCAAGCGGCTGCGCCTCCGGTCCCGGTACCGCATCGCGCTGACCGGCACGCCCATGCCCCACGGCCCGATGGACGTCTATGCCGTATTCCGGTTCCTGGAGATCACCATCTTCGGGCCGTCATTCGCGGCGTTCCGGCAAAAGTACGCCGTGATGGGCGGCTTTCAGCGGAAGCAGATCACCGGCTTCCAAAACCTCGACGAACTGGAGCGATCAATGGGCCGCATTACGTACCGGGTCGGGAAGGACGTTCTCGACCTGCCGCCGGAGACTCACGTCACCTACCACTGCGACCTGGCCAGCGAGGGGCGCCGGATCTACAAAGACATTGAAGACGACTTTGTGGCCCAGGTCCGGGACAACACCGTGACGGCGGCGAACGCATTGGTGAAATTGCTGCGGCTGCAGCAGGTGGCCAACGGTATCGTCAAGACCGACGATGGCGAGGAGCACCGCGTCGACGATGCGAAGAAGAAGCTCCTGGCGGACACGCTCGAGGATATCGGCAGCGAGGAACCGGTCGTGGTCTTTTGCCGGTTCCACCCGGACTTGGACGCGGTGCACGAGGCGTGCGAAGCGCACGGCTATACCAGCCTCGAACTGTCCGGACGCCGCGACGAACTGAAGCGGTGGCAAGACGGCGAGGCCCAAGTTCTGGCGGTCCAGATTCAAGCAGGCGGCGTGGGTGTGGATTTGACTCGCGCCCGCTACGACATCTTTTACTCGCTCAGCTTTTCGTTGGGCGATTACGACCAAGCGCAATCACGCGTGCACCGGCCTGGGCAGACCAGGCCGGTCGAACACATCCACCTGATCGCGAGGAACACGGTGGACGTCAGGATCATGCGCGCCCTCGAAAAGCGCGCGGAGATCGTGGACTCGATCCTCGCGGAAATCACCGGCTAACAGCAGCCAAGGAGCACGACAGTAATGAACCAGGAGCAGCTAAAGGGATTCGTGTGTCTGGAGAAGCGGAAGCGCGATCTGGACGCCGAACTGAAGCAGGTAAAGCAGCAAATCGACGATCTCGAACAGACGTTGATCCCGCAGTTCATCGAGTTGGGCGCGGACCCCAGTGTCCGCCTCGATGGCATGACGATCTCGCTGGTCCAGGAGATTTACGCCAGCCCGATCAACGACCGCGAAGAGGTGGCCAACGCGCTCAAGTTGTCCGAGTTGGGCCAGTACGTCGCGCCGAACTACAACAGCAATTCGCTCAGCGCCTACGTTCGCGAGGTGGCTCGCGAGGTCGCGGCGCGCTTCAAGAAAGAAGAACGCATGTACGACGCGGAGGACGTGCGCGCGGCGCTTCCCGATCCTCTCGGGAAAACGCTCAGGCTCTCCTTCGTCCACAAACTTAGCACCCGGAAGGCTTGAAAAGGAGAATCCATTGTCACAAGAACTTGTAGCAGTCACAGCGCCCACGGCGCTCACACTTCAGGACGACGCTGCCAAAGCAGTTCAGGAAGCGTTCGCAATAAATATCACCAGCGGCAGCGTGTCGGAATTCGACCTGCCGCGAATCAAGGTCATGAGCGGAGCCGCGCTCTGGCTGATTCCCACTCTCGAAGGGGAGGAGACGGCGCCCCGGATTGAGGGCGTCATCGTCCACGCGCGCGACACGCGCGTCTACTACGCCAGCAAGGATGCCGGCAACGTGCCGCCCGACTGCTCGTCGCCCGACGGCATGACCGGCCACGGCAAGCCTGGCGGCGACTGCCTGCGCTGTCCGCTGGCGCAGTTCGGCACGGCGCCCGATGGCGGCGGTGGCCAAGCCTGCAAGGCGGTCAAGCAGTTGTTCATGCTGCGCGGCGACGCCATGTTTCCAGAGGTGGTTTCGCTCCCGCCGACTAGCGGGAAGAACGCTCGCCAGTTCTTTCTGAAGTTGACCACGCAGGGCATCCCGTACTACGGCGCGCTCGTGGCGATCGAACTGGAAAAGGTGCAGAATGCGGCCGGCAAACCCTATGGGCGGGCCGTCATGAAGTTTCTGCGCCGCCTCACGCCCGACGAACAACAGCGGGCGGTCGAGTTCCACCACATGTGCGGCCAGTTCGCGGGTCGCGTGCAGACGACCGCGGCCGATGCCGCCGCCGAATAGCGAGCTTCCGTATTCTCTCGGGGCCATTTCTCCAAGAGGAATAACGACAAATGGAGACAAACACCACCACCGGGGCGGCAGCAGTACGCCGCCTCGGTCGCGAGGACGCCGAAGTGGAGGTCGCGGTCGCGGATTACGGCAAATGAGGAAACAACCGGTGCTGGAGAAGTACGTCGTCGCGCGCATCATGAAGGCGCTCAAGCAACAGGGGGGCGTCGTAGTCCGGAAGCGGCATGGTACCGCCATGGGGGTTGCCGGCGATCCGGATCTGTACGGCAGCATTCGCGGGCGCCACTTCGAGATCGAGGTCAAACGCCCGGACGATCCTGGGTCCATTCCGACCGAACTCCAGGCCCACAGGATGCAGGAGTGGCGCGCTGCCGACGCCCTGGTAGGAATCGCCCGCAGCGTGGAAGACGCGCTCGCGATTCTTGACGTTTCTGTTCCGGATTCAGAGCAGGAGGCATTGAAGTGAGTATGACCGTCATGTACGGCCGCGACGCCCTGCGCCGCCTCCGCGAGCAGCAGGAGGCCCCGGCTGCCGAACCGAAGCCCCAACTGTCGCTGCTGGAGCAGGTCCCTCCGGACGCGCCCATGGACGAGGGCCTTACGCTCGGCTGCTGGAACGGAGAGCGGTTCGTGTCTTGGGACAAGTGGCGAGCCGCGGAGCCTCTGAAATGACAGCCTCCCAGGAGTCGCACCTCGCCCGCATTAAGACGGAATTCACCGCGCTTGTGGACGCCAAGTACCGGCAGGGCGCAGTCGAGCACTCCAGCAAGCAGGAAGACGAACTGCTGCAGGTGCCGGCGCTGAGGATCCTGGACCACGCCATCGACGAAACGATCGACCTGGTGGCCTATCTGCTTTCGCTCAAGGAAAAGCTGACGACGGAGTTAACCGCATGACGCCTCTCGACTTCCTCAATCTCCTCTGGCAGTCCAAGCCGGAGGAGCTTTACCTCCTCCTGTGGACGCACCCTGACAAGAAGTCGCACTGGTACCGGGACATCGCCGCCGCCGCGGAGTTCGTTCTGAAGTCGCGCGGGCTGGACGTCTACGTGGGCGTCGGGCTGTCCAGGGCGGACCACGGCCCGGCGCGGCGCTGCGTGTCGGAGGAGATCGCCGGCATCAGCGGTTTTTGGGCCGATCTCGATCTCCACTCGGACGCGCACAACAAGAAGGCGCTCCCGGCCACCATTCCGGACGCACTCTCCATCATCCCGGCGTCGATGCCGCCCACCATCGTCATCGCCACAGGTAACGGCGCCCACGCCTGGTGGCTCTTCAAGGAACCGTACCTCTTCGACGGCGACGACGATCGCCCGACCACCGCCAACCACGTGGCCAGGTGGCACACGCTCTTGTGCCTGAATGCTTCGTCGCGCGGGTGGGCCTACGACCGCCTCTCCGACCTTGCCCGGATATTGAGGATCCCAGGGACTCGGAATCTCAAGGACCCCGCCAACCCGAAGGATGTCGTGGTCCACTCGTTCACCGACCGGCGCTACAACCTCTCCGATTTCACGCAGTACCTCGACGACGCCGCGATCCCAGACGCGCATGCGCAGGAGAACGCGGCACAGGAGTGGGCCGAACGCTTCGCGGACAAGCCTCTCCTGATCAATGCCGACGCGCGCATCCCGCAGGAGATGCTTGACGGCTGGATGGCTGCGGACATGCGGTTCAAGAACACCTGGCTGCGGCAGCGCCACGACCTGAAGGACCAGAGCCAGAGCGGGTATGATCTGGCGCTCGCGGATTTCGGCATGGTGGCCGGCCTGAATGAGCAGCAGATCGTGGACCTAATCATTCACCACCGGAGCCTGTTCGCGCAAAAGCCCCGGACGCGCTTGGACTACTTTCAGCGGACGATCGCCACGGCGTCCAGGCGCAGTCCCGGAGTGAGCGCGCCCGCAGTTCTGGCTGACGCACCGGCACCCGGCGCCACGACCGGCACCCCCGCGCCCCTTGGCGCGCAGGGCGCACCGCAGGAGGCAAGTGCGGGGAATGGTGCCAGTCCCGATCCGGCGACCACGAGGGCGTTGCTGTGCCAGCGTATCTCCGAAACCCTGGGCGTCCGGGTCTGCCGCATCGTGAAATTCACGGGCAAAGAACCGACCTTCCACATGGAACTGGAGGAGGGGAAGATCGAATTTCAAAACGTCGGCAAGCTCATCTCGCAGGACTCCGTGCGGCTTGCCATTGCCGGATCGATCGGGAAGTTGATCCGCAAACTCAAGCCCAAGGTTTGGGAGCAACTGGCGCAGGCCATGCTGGACGCCTGCATCGTCGAGCAGGGCGGGGAGGAAATCGAGTGGGAGGGCGCGGCGCGAATGTACGTGGCGCACTACCTCTCTGAGACCGGCTTCATCGACACGCTGGAAGGGCAACAGGTCCAGAACCAGAGGAAGCCCATCCTGTTGGACGGCAAGGTCGCCATCTGCGCCAGCGACTTGCAGATGTACGTCAACAAGACCACCTTCCAAAACCTTTCCATCAAGGCGGTCGCGTCGATGCTTGGAGTGCTCGGCGGCAAGAGCATTCGGGTCCGCGGCGCGAGGTTCAAGGAGCAGAGCCGGTGGATACTGCCGGTTGATGAGTTTGATCCCGTCGAGTACTCGCCACGCAAGGAGGAAACCAGTGCCCAATGAGCAAGCTACCGGCACCCTCGAGGAGATCGGCGAGAGGGACCACAGCGTCACATCGGAGTACCGCATTTTTGGCCCCCCTGGGACGGGCAAGACGACCAACATCAGTCGCCAGATCCGGCGCGCCGTCGATCGGTATGGTCCGGGGTCGGTCCTGGTCACGTCCTTCTCCCGCACCGCCGCCGCGGAACTGACGGACCGTGATTTACCCATCAACCCGGACAGGATCGGCACTCTGCACTCGCATTGCTACCACGCCCTGGGCGAGCCGGTAATCGCGGAATCCTGCGTGGAAGAGTGGAACCGCGAAAACCCGCGCCTGGCGCTCACGCCCGCCAAGAAGCTGGGCAAACTCGACGGCGAGGGGGCCGGTGCCGAAGACAGCGCCGAACTGGCGAAGGACGGCGACGAGATCCTGCAGCAGTTGAGCCGCTATCGGGGCCTGATGATTCCGCAGAAAGGCTGGTCGCTCACGCTACGCCAGTTCGAGGAGAAGTGGACGCGGTACAAGCAGGGGCTGGGCCTCCTGGACTTCACAGATTTGATTGAGCGTTGCCTCCTCGATGTGGCCATCGCGCCCAAGGCACCGTCGGTGATCTTCGCCGACGAGGCGCAGGACCTCAACCGGATGCAGTTGACGCTCATCCGGAAGTGGGGCGAGCGCGCGAACTATTTCATCCTTGGCGGCGATGACGACCAGACCATCTTTTCATTCACGGGCGCCTCGCCGGACGCTATCCTCGACCCGGACATTCCGGACGACCACAAGATCATCCTGAAGCAGTCGTTTCGCGTGCCGCGCGCTGTGCATGAAGTCGCGGATAAACTGATCCGGCAGGTCACGAGACGCCAGGAGAAGATCTACCTGGCGCGGCCGGAGGAGGGCGCGGTCCACCGGCTCTCGACCGGGACCTACAAGTCCACCGAGTACTTCATCCTCAAGAGCGCCGAAGAGCATCTGCGGCAGGGCAAGTCAGTGATGTTCCTGGCGGCCTGCGCGTACATGCTGCAGCCGGTGGTGGCGGCGCTTCGGAAGCGCGGCGTCCCGTTCCACAACCCGTACCGGAAGTCCAACGGCTTCTGGAACCCGCTGCAGATCGGCAAAAGAGGATCGAGCGCCAGCCGCATCCTGGCGTTGCTGGTGGCGCACCCTGATTTTGGCGAGGGTCACCGTCCGTGGACCCATGGCGATGTCTCGCTGTGGGCCCAGAGCATGGCGGCGAAGGGGATTCTGAAGCACGGAATGAAGAACAAGCTCCAGCAGTACGATCCGGCGCAGACCGCGACGATGGAGCGGCTGGACGAGATCTTCGAGACGGACGCGCTCACGTCGCTCATGGATGCTTGGGACGGCGACTACCGCGCGCTGCTCGACTGGTGGTGCCGGCTGGTGACCGCCGACAGTCGCGGCCGCGTCCAGTTTCCGGCGGACGTTGCCGCCGCGCGTGGGCCGCGCGCGCTCATGGACAAGCCCCAGGTTGTCGTCGGAACCATCCACTCCGTCAAAGGTGGCCAGGCAGACGTGGTCTACCTTTTCCCGGACCTGAGCCAGGCCGGGGACGCCCAATACCGGCGCGACGGCGCGCCGCACGACTCCGTGATCCGGGTGTTCTATGTGGGCGCAACCAGGGCGCGGGAGACGCTCTATATCTGCCAAAAGAGAACCCCCATGGCCGTCTCCATCTGATTGAAACCAGGGACCTTGCTTATGACCCCGAATGAAGTTAGCCTTCTGTCGCTGACAGGAGGCCTTGGATTGAACAAGAGAGTTCAGCACCCAAAGGTGCATGAGCGGAAGGATCGGAAAGGGTCCTACTGGTTCTTCCGCTACTGGCACGACGAGATGCTTCCGGATGGGGCGATGAAAGCCAGCCGGAAGTTCCATACCATTGGCCCCAGCAAGGGCGAGGGCGGCCTTTCGAAGCGCCAGGCCGATGGCGAGCGCGACAAGTTCCTCGCGGAAGTTAACGCCGCGCCCACGCGCTGCGATGCGGCGGTGCGAGCGCAGCAACCCATCGACGTGCGCGCCATCGTATTCGGCAACCTCGTGCAGATGTGGCGCAAGGACTACGTGGATAATCCGAAGGTCAAACTGGCGACGCCGACGCGCGAGAAGTACCGCTCGCGCCTCGACAACCACATCCTTCCGCGGTGGAAGACCACGCGCATTGGAGAGTTCCGCTCCAAGGAAATCCTCGACTGGCTTCAGCACGAGTGCACATCGTGGCACATGATGATCGACCTGCGGAACATCATGAGCGGGATCTTCGCCCGCGCGCAGGAGTGGGAAATCCTCGACGAGACGTTTGCCAACCCGATGGCGCGCGTGAAGGTCGGCAGGAAGTGGACCGTGCGGCCGGATCGGATCCTCACCCACGAAGAGACCGCCGATGTGTTCGCGCGCCTGGTGGACCCGCAACTACTGATCTGCGAGACGTGCATCTCGACAGGGACACGCATCTCCGAGGCTGTCGGCTTGCAGTTGAAACACCTGGACACGAACGCCGGCACGATCAGAATCCAGCAACGCCATTGCCGAGGCGACGTGGACGAGCCGAAGACCAAGAACAGCAAGCGGATGCTGGCATTGGGCACGCTGGCCGACCGGTACAGGGAGTGGATCGCCAAGAAGGGAATCACCCAGCCGAACGACTGGATCTTCGCGCAGGAGGAGGACCGGACCAAGCCCATGTGGGATTCGGGCGTCCGGAAGGCGCTCAAGATCGCGGCGCAGGACGCCGGGTGCGATTTCGAGGGATTCGGGCTGCACTCGTTTCGGCGCGCCAACATCACCTGGCGGCAGGAGGTCGGCGGCAGCGCCATCGAAGCCAGCAAGATCGCCGGCCACGCGAACGTAAGCATGACGGGCGATTACACCATCGTGCAGTTGCAGCGCCAGGACGAGCTGACGCGCGCCATCCAGGGCCGGATGGCCGCTGCGCAGAAGAAGCAGGAAGAGGAGGCCAGCAAGCAAGCCGGCGAATCGGCCGCCGCCGCGTAGTCATCAGCAGCGTCCTCGGGGCTGATCGAAGTTCTCTTCGGCACTCGCGGAGGGACGAACCGTTCCAAGTCGTGATGCGAAATGTGTCCGTCGTCGGTCATCGCTTACCCCTTATGGCTCCGCGTCACAACAGTCATTGTCATCTCTGACGTATCATCCTGTCCAGTTCATCCTTCCATTCACGGGCAAGGCTCTGGGCCTTGGCGATCTCAGCCGCGGTCATCTTGCGAGCAAGAGCGTCACGGGCATCTGCATATTGTCTGTAGTCACTGACACCAACGCGCGAAGCTGCAAGGTTCATCCACATGTGCGCTTGCACGTAGTCCTGCGCCACACCTCGACCAGTTTGGTAGGCGATGCCGAGCCGATACTGCGCTGCAGCGTAGCTCCAATCAGCGGCCTTGCGGTACCAGTTCAGCGCNNGCGTAGTCCTGGGGCACCCCGCGACCTTCCTCATACATGACGCCGAGACTCGTCCGCGAACTGTCACTACTTTGGTCAGCCGCCTTGCGATACCAACGGACCGCTGTTGCGTAGTCTTGCGGCACCCCATGGCCTTGCTCATACATTTTGCCGAGGTACCCCTGCGAAACGTAATCACCTTGGTTGGCCGCCTTGGCGAACCAATTGAACGCCTGGACGTAATCTTGCGTCACGAACCAACCATCGAAGTACAACAAGGCGAGTTCCTTCTGCGCTTTGACGTCACCCTTCTCGGCTCGATCCTGCCACTTCTTCAGATCCGACGCCTGCCGCGGGCCGAACCAGAACAAGGAGGTCTCGGCTCGATCCAACCACTTCAGGTCGGGAGCCGGGGCCTTGGTCTCCGGTATGGAGCTACATGAAAGCCATGAGAGGCCAGCCAGCAGCACCAAGCCGTGTCTTGGGAATGCCCCCGTGCTCAAGCGTGCGTTCATTTCATCGCCCTCCCGCCCTACGGCTTCTTAGCCTATCGTGCCCGCTCGGCGATCCTTGCCACTTCCGATCGCGGCTCCGGCATCGTCTTTCAGCCGGGCCTTTCCGCCGCACCGCCCGAGGCTAACGGCTGCCGGGTCTTCTTGCTGTCTCGGCATCGCTCTGATCTTATGCTTAGCATTAGGGAGCGTCAAGCGGAAGCGTCCTGCCCTGCACGTGTTGTAGAATCCTGACAGAGCTCTCAACATGGATAAAGAAACGCTGAAAGCCAAATGTGGTGAGTACGTCAAAGTCACAAAGCGATGGAAAGAACTCGCCGAGCAGGGCGAACAGATGGCCACTGCCCTTCGGGTCGTGGCAGACGGGCTTAGGCTACCGCGAAACGAAAAGGAAGTGTTCCAAGCCGAAATCCTGCTTAACCAGATTGCCAGTGTCCCAGAAGTTGAGACGATGCGAAGCCTCATTGCGGAGGCGAGCCAAACATTCGAGCACAAGCGAAAACTCTACGAGAGTCTTTGGGCTAACGACGCGCCTGCGCAGTGGTAGGGGTTGCCTAGGACCTATTCCACATCGACATCTCCGACGCCATCAGGCCCGCCCGCCGCCGCCTACTCACCTCGTTGGTCTGCTCCGACGTGCAAGCGTCCGGACATTTGACACGTCGGTTACCAGCCCTTTGGAAAATCAATCTGGTATCGATGCTCGTCGTCGAAAAGGACGAAACCGTTCAGATTTACCTCTTTAGTGAACCAATTCGCGAGGCGTTTTCTGAAGGCGCGCCTCTCATCGAGGGTGGCGTCAGCCTTGAGCCGTTCTTCCTTATAGGGATAGGCAAAGTGAATACTGTATACAACCTTCTGTCTTGCCGGAACATAAATCGGCAGATCGAATACTTCAAAGAACGCCACGTCGTCCATGAGGCTCGCAGGCTCACCGAGTTTTGCCATCAAGTGGAGGTTATCCCTGCGCGTGAGCCGGAAGTCAAACTCCGTTGTGTTCTCCAGCGTGTACCGGAATGCCACCGCGTTCTTCTCGCCTTCTGTGTCCACACGATCGAACACTGCCCGGATTGCCGAGGTATTCCAGGGCTTCGGCGGCTTGGGTCGAGCAGCGTACCAAACATAACCGCCCCCAACGAGGAAGAGGGCGATGGCGGCGCCCGCGCCCATCGACACCCCAGCCAGCACGACTCTCTTCCAGCCTGTCACCTCTTGTCACCTCATCGCAAAGGTATATCATATGCTGTGTCTCTTGTGCTGCCTGCCCGCCGTGCTTCCGCCAGCCAGCGGAACGGACAAGGCTATGCCCCGCCGGATTGCAGGTGGCATCCGGGACCGCTGCCGGGCTCATGCGGGGCACCACGGACGAAGGCCCGAGCGTAGAGAATGCAACGGCCTCTCGTTCTCCTCCAGAGTGACTCGGATCGCGAACGATGGGCCTTGTGGGCGTATGCACGTGCGCCGTCATCGCTCGGCAGCACAGGCCCATACCGGCCATGCCGAAGCCTGCCGTCTCTGAATCCTCACGCCAAGGGGTTGACGCGGGGTGCGCAGGGGTATATATTTGCCGTGCCGGGCCCAAGATGGGGACTCCGGACTACTTGGAGGACGAGAGACTCACATGAAAACACCAAGCGCTCTGTCAGCAGTTTTCCTTCTAGGTCTATTCTCTGCTACGGCTGTGGGCCAGACGCCGAAGCCAGGCAACGCAACTGACACTGCAACAAAGACCGATCGCGCAATCATCACCAGTATGACGTCAGAGTCTTTTCAACAAATCGTGCAAGCGATGGGCTTTCAGTGTACGCGGGACAAAGACAACGCGGGCAAAGAGGACGCATTCTTCACTTTTCGCGCAGAAGGCTATAAGGTGGCCGCGTTTGCGCATGACCCAAGCTTCCTTCAGCTATACAATGCATTCTCGGACGTTCAACCCACACTTGCCACCGTCAATGAGTGGAATCAGAATAATAGTCTCTCCCGCGCTTACGTAGATAAGGATGGGAACGCTGTTCTTGAAAATGACCTATTTCTTACTGGAGGCGTCACGCGTGACAACGTTGAGAATTTCGTTAAGAACTTCAGAGATAGTGTCGCGCGGTGGGCGCGTTTCGTTCTAGATCGTAAGAAATAACGTACTCTGAGAGGCGGAGCAGGTCAAGCGCTGGTCGGATGTCTCCGAATCAGACATTGTCCTGGATCTCCTTCTGTCGCTCCTTCCACGAGATGTGTTTGTGAAAACGTCGAAACGTGCCGCGCCCGCGCCGGACCGTCGCCGCTTGATCACCTTGTCGGTCTGCTCCGACGTGCAACCGTCCGGACATTTGACGCGTCGGTTAAGGCAGAGCAAAAGTAGTCAGAATCCTCTTTGCTCGATCGACCGATACTGGGCCTCGACATCGGCCGCCACCGATGGCTGAACTCGAGCCATCGCGGAGCGAAACGACTCGCTCGTGATTTCTTGAGCCATTTTGAGGGCCCGTCTGGCGGCCTCGTCAACAAGGAAGCGTATGTCGCTGGCAGAGTAGCACTCGAGCGAATCCGCCAACGCTGCAAGATCGAAGCCACCAGCGACAGGTCGACCTTTGAGGTGGAGTGCGAGCATCTCCCGGCGAGCTTCTGCATCTGGAGGACCAACGTATATGAGTTTGTCGAGACGTCCTGTCCGTCGCACCGCCGGATCAATCTTGTCTGGCTGGTTTGTCGCAGCGATCAGGAAGATTCTCTTCTCACCACAACTGTTCAGGTGCGCCAGGAACTCGTTGACTTCCTCCGCTTTGTACTGCTGGTGCCCGCCAAGGTCGCTTCTCGACGGGACGAGTGCTTCGAACTCGTCGATGAACACCACAGCGGGTGCTTGCTCCGCGGCAGCGTCAAATAGCTCACGAATCTTCATCACACTTTGGTGTACGTAGGGGCTGGCCAGTTCTGAGGGGATGATTTCGACAAAATAGTGGCCTAACTCCTCGGCAAGTTGCCGCGCAATGTAGGTCTTCCCACAACCAGGCGGGCCGTAAAGTAGAATTCCGTTCGGAATTGTGAGTCCGTATCGGCGATAGGGCTCTGGGTTCCGAAGAGGGTCGACAACTTCGCGGCGCAAGAGATCCTTGAGAGCATGCATGCCGGCGACCCTGTCCAGTCCGCGTCCAATCGGGGACGCCGGGGTCGATCGGATGTCGGAGGAGGCGTCCTGCTGATTCTGGCACTCTGCCCTCACGCGGCCCACCGCGTGATTGAGTCCCTGCAAGGTTGTGATGGATGCCTTAGAGTCGGCGGGTGCCAAGCATCTGTCAATTATGCGGGAGAGTTCCTCGCCACAGAACTTCGACCAACGGAGAAGCGGAGGTGCCCCCGTTGTCGATTGTCCGAGGTCAATGCCAGTCGCCATCTGATAGTAGGCTCTCGCGACGACACGGACCTGATCCACCTCGGGTGGAATGGCGCCATTTGATGGCAGTAGAGTGCACATGGTCGCCTCATCCACTGCTAGCCACGCCAGAGAGGGATCGAAGTCCGGGTACATCTGCACGGAACGGCCCCGGTCGACGACATCAAGCATCGCGTGGAAGAGCCGCTTGAGGCTGTCTCGGGTTGCCTCCCTTAGGTTCTCGCCTTCGAGACGGCGTCCCTGTAATGCCAGCACAGCGCCACACGAGTTGGGCGGAGACTCTATGGCGCTCAGAACATGGCGGACTTCGAGCAATTGCTGTGGCTGGGTGGTCCACCAATCCATCAACCGACTCACCTCCGGGGGAGGGCCGTTTGGGCGCCGCACTAGCAGTAGCGCAGTCTCGCCAGTGGCCAGACTGTAAAGCTCACATCGCTCGTCCGAGTGCAGCGCCTTCGACACGGCAGGGAGACCCGCCAACGAGTAGCCGCTCGGAAGGCTTGGCCGCGTTTTGATCATGGGCTTCAGAACTTCCTAAGGCCGGAACGCACAACGCGCTCCCGAGTCGCCTCGGCATTCCCCTTCGGCTGAAGATTCCAAAGTCCGCGCACGACCTCCCTAAGGCCCTCTCCGTCTCCGCCGGAGACCGCAGCTTGTCCCTTCGCGATAAGGCCGCGCGCCGCGGCTGGGTCCACAAATGGAGTGTTGGGTTGCAGCAAGGAATCGAAAATCTCGCTCCAGAACCAATCTTGTTTGAAGAGTACGCGCCAGCGCAACCCGTCGATTTCTGCACAGACTCGCTGGATCGCCTTGTCGTCGCCCTTCGAGGTCGCACGCTCAAGTTCCCGTCGGAGCATTGCCAGTTGTTGCTTCTCAAGTGCCGTGCCGAACTGCCCCACGACCTCCGACGCCTTGTCGACCAACTCTACGAACTGGGCACTGTCGGGTGGGCTGCGATGACCAACAGCGCGGCGCTCGAGGCGGCCGAGTCGACCGCGGACGCTCTTGGACTCCTCGACAATGCGTCTGGCGTCGTCGGGATCAACGCTTCCGGGGGTGCTACTGGGTGAGTGTGCCTTGGCTTCTAGCGAGTGAAGATCCCGTCGGAGCTCCTCCAGTTCAGACTGCGTGGACCCGTCGTCGACGCAGGACGAGGTGCGCTCTAACTCTTCGAGCCGCTGGCGATATGTCTGAGTCTCCGATGCCACTTTATGCGAGAGGTCCGAGAAACTCTGTTCCTCGCGCTGAGGCAGGTACAAGTGGCCGCTAAAGTGCTGGTTAAGGTGTGGTACGAAGGCCTCGACAGTGGTCTTCCTCGACGCATTGACCTGAATCGTCACCTCGATCACCGCTCCTTCCGGCACGGATCGCGTGACGCCATCGTGGGGTAACAATACACGTCCCACCCATTCGTTCGCGTCCGGGTCGTCGAGGAATTCGCCCTCCCAGAGCTTTATCGCGAGGTCGGACTCCGGATTGTCGGTGACCAGAGCATGCGTCGCACGGTACTTGACCGTCTTCTCCGCCGGCAGAGGGGTTCCCTTGGAAAACACAGGATCCAGTGCCGGATTCCCCTCGGGATTGAGGATCTCGACGGAGAGTGTGTGGGGGAGTGGCGGTTCCGACGGAACGAGCCCATGCCTAACCCTGAACTCAGACGGGTCCGCATCGAGCAGACGACCCTGTCCATCGCGAGCGTAGACCCAGAAGGTCGAGATGTCGCCTTCCTTGAGAGATACGGGAGTCTCGAAGACACCCCCTTTCGGCTTCATCCACCCGCTGGTCCAGAGGCCGCCCTCCGCTTCGAGCTTGATTTCGACATCAGGGGTAGTGTCCGCCACACGCCCTGCCACAGTACATTGCAGTTCGGCGCTGACCGACTCGTAGGCCAACTTTAAGTGCACGCAGCCCACGGGCGGGGCAACTGTGGGCTTCTTGGCCCTCTCAAGAGTAGACGCATAGACCGCCGCGCCGCGCCCAACGACAGTCATAGGATCCGCCGAGAAATCGACGGGCGCGCCCAGCTGCGCGTTCAATAGGCCCCGTAACAGCGGAGACTGAGTTGGACCACCGACAAGGAGAATGCGGTCCAAGTCCCCCCCGGCCAAACGCGCACCCGCCAGTGCCTCCCGGGCGAGCCCGCAGCATTTCTCTAGGAGCGGTTCCATCAGCGCCTCGAGCTGTCCACGTGCAATCGGTATTTCCAGCTCGACAGGCTCTCCGGAGTCGTCTTCGCCCAGGTCAAACAACGAAACGACCACCTCTGCGTCTGTTGACAAATCAATCTTGGCTTCCTCTGCCTTTATCAGCAACCGTGGAAGCAGAGCGCTCCGGGCAGCGTTAGGCCCTGAAGCACTCAGATCATAGGTCTCTTCGAGTGCCGGAAGAAGTAAGTGTTCAACTATCAAGCGGTCGATGTCCTTGCCACCGAGCAGGTTGTTGCCACGGTGTTCGAGGACGTTCAGTCGGCCCTCTCGGGTCGAAACCACAGCAATGTCGAGTGTCCCGCCTCCCAAATCAAAGACCAACCAACGCTGGTTAGCACTCCCCCGAAGGGCGCCGTAGCCGATGGCGGCGGCTATCGGCTCCTGCAGCAGCGGTGCTTCCTCGAATCCCGCAAGTTCGGCTGCCCGGGCAGTAGCTTCGCATTGAAGTGCCCCAAAGGCGGCCGGAACAGTGATCACAGCAGTAGTCGCGTCCGTGCCGGTCTGCCTGCGCACATCTTCCCTGAGGGACTTCAGAACTTCTGCGGATAGCTCCTCGGCCGAGAGTTCCCGCTGGGCAGCGGGGAATCGCTTGCGATCCTTCTGCCCCATCCAGCGCTTGAACTCGACGGCCACGTTGTCAGGGTCCGTCAGAATTGCTGAGTATCCTCGGCGGCCGACGATCACCCGACCCGTCTTCAGAATGTGCACTGCGGACGGTGTCACGTTCATCTGATCGTTATTCTGGAAAACCCTTACCGTCCCGCCCTCCCATCGCGCGATGCAGGAATTTGTGGTTCCCAAGTCGATCCCATAGTCAACTGTCTTGCTCATTCAGCCACCTCAGCTGATTCCTTCGGTCTCACCCGAGAACGCCTCAAGATGATTTGTCCGGGCTTTACAACCTGTCCACGCCAGGTCACCGTCGGAGCAATGGTCTCGTCGATGACGGTGTGGCCGTCCGGCAGCCCCTGGTCTTCTCGGACCTCGACAACCTCGGGAACCATGCCAGGGTCGTAGGTGCGCCCGGTGAAATCAACGACTTCAATACCCATTACTTCGAGTGTCTCGGTGATATGGCGGACGGCGTGGCGAAGGCCCGACCCTTCGTTGCTGTCGTTGACCAACTCCGCGATCCGCCTAAGCCGCCAGCACTCTAGGGAGATGGCACATGCTCCCTCCATCGCCACCGGGACTTCGGAAGGGATCAGCTTCGAGTTCATCGAGACGACCCCACTAGTGCGTTGTATCTCTCCACGAGGGCTGAATCTTGCTTCTCCAGATCCTCATAGGTTTGGAGATCGCTTCTGTTGGTGGCAATTAGAGCACGGTGCCTACTAAGCAACGAATTGTGAGTCTCCACCCTGGCGTTGTAGTCGTCGATGTCAATCTCAAGCCCGGATTTGTGCAGCGCGGCAAGTCGTTTGAGTTCAGCGGCAAGGGCTTCTATGCGCGCGTTCAAGCTCGTAAGCTCATCAATCACCGGTTGCAGTTGAGTTTTGAGCATCGCGCTCCGTGACCGACCAGACTCAATTTGAGCCTTGAGGTCAGCCAACTCCGAACGCTGGGCACCGGTTGTGTATCCGGAGTCCGAACTCGTGGCAGGTACAGAAGAGGAACTGGGATTCTGGCTTGAACTGATAATGCCACCCAGGATCAGGGCTACTATTGCCGGTGCCGCGATCCCCAGGTGCCAGCGATCCGCTTTGCGGAGTGGGAGCTTTCCCAAAAAACGGTACTCTTGGCCCACGCTGATGACCCGGTAGCGCCCGATTGGGAAGATTGGCACAAACAATGCTACGAAGTAATAGGTCGTGGCGTATGAGTGAGTTGCTGGATCGAAATCTGAGTTGCCGTACAGCGCGAACCCGAAGCCGTTGATTGTGCGCAGAGATGGCGCGGAAGATATGGGAGTGAGCGCACCGAACAAGCGTTGTTGGCGGGCAGCCTCGCGGATTTGTGCGAGTCCTTCTTCAATCCGAATTGTGCCCAGTGTGTCGCGGGCCAGGCTGAGCGCCTCCTCACGCAACTTCTCGGAGGTAATGAAATCATCGGCCCAAGTGTAGTGGGTTGCAATCTCACTAAGGCAGCGCGCAGCTTCTTCACGTGACTGCTGAGCTGCTTCGTGGTTGGAATCCACAAGCCGAAGTACCCGGTCCAGTGCAGGCTCAATCTCGGACCGGAAGCGCTCTAGTGCGGTGTCACAGGGTTCTTTGTTCCGCTCTCCGGCGTCCTGTTCGCGAACAACCTTGGATGCAAGCTCTTCGTTAACGGTGCGGCACAAAGCCCGGACGCGCTCCACAGCGGGTGAGGCAATATCCTGCTTGGCGGTTGCGACCCAGAGCCCAGTATCGACAAGCTCGTCGAGGGCCCCCATGATTCGGCTTGCAGTGGAAGTGTCCTCGCGGGCAAGGGCATCGCGGGCGGCGCCGACAAGAGGCTCCGCAGCCAACCCAACTGCCCCATCGCGCAGGGCATCGACTTCTGAAGGGAGTGCGGCGGGTTCGAATGCCCCGACCTCCTCGACTGCTAAACTTAGGGCCCAATAGTCGTCATCAGAGACGACGCCATGCCATTCTCGGAGGGCCTGGACCCAGACGGCGACACCCGCATCGTGAAAGCCCGCACTGAATGCACCGAACAGGCCGTGAAGTGCCCTGTCATGGTAGCCGGCGGTCTCATCCCACTCGCTCCGAACGACGGGTTTAGATCCTGGTTTCGCCGGATCTTGGGGCCAAGATTGCCGATGGAACCAGAAGAGCCTGTCAGTTAGGCGTTGCGCGGGATTCCCGAGCCGGCCTAGAGCCGTCCGAACATCCGCCTCGGTGCGAGGGATCGGACCCAACGCCGGTACCTCATCTTCGGCCGGACCCATAATACCAAGCAGGGCTGCCCGTCTCATGCCAACTGCGGCCTGGTGAATCTCGGAGAGGGTGGCGTTAACCGAAAGCCGCAAAACCCTGTAGCCGTTTGCCTGCAGTCTGTCGGGCACGAACGTGGATGCGTCCCCTTTGAAACTAGGATCAATCACTGTGCCGTGACCGACGATGCCGTCAATCTCAACTCGAGTCAGATTCGCTTCTGGGACTTCGTCTCTGATCCGTTCTGTCCTTCGGCTGTCAGTCGCCTTAGATCTGCAGTCATAGCAGTAGGAGATTCCTTCGCCCACTACTGCGCCACAGAGCATGCATCGCCGGGGTTCCATATTCCCTGGAGTTTCCTTCTGGCCTCCTTACAGCCCCCGATTGTACACCCAACCGCCAGAACGAACCGGCTAGCGGAGCAGGCAGGATTCGATCAGTTTCGACAATCGCACGATGCGTACCATCGAGATCTGCGCGACCATAGACCCGAAGTTGCAATTGCATAAACGTCTCAATGAGTTCCAGACACATCAACGTTTCTTGAAACTTGCAAGCTTAACACTGGCGCCGGGCTTCTGCTCGGCGTTGTCTGCCTCAGCGGTGACCTCAGAACCGGCCATCGATGGAAAAAGCTCACATTGCACCACCTTACCCAGCACGACCCACTGCCGATGCAGCAAATGGCCGACTGGCTCGGCAATATGGGTACTTGCTGCATCCGTAGAACTTACCGAAGCGTCCTGTTCGAAGCACCATACGGGCTCCACACTTCGGACAAGGATTGGGTCCCGGCGAGGCGACGCTCGGAGACGGCAAGGCTCTCGCCGGTCGAACCCTTTTGCCCCCCTTGCAGGATTTACAGAATCTCCCCACTCCAGAAGCCAAGGAAGCGTCCTTAAACTCTTCAGCGGTTCGCAGTTCCTTGCACTTCGGGCATTCCTTAAGCCCGCCGTCTTGCAGTTGTCGGATGTCGCTGTGGATCGCTTCAAGGACACCGCTGTGTGGGAGGTCGCGCTGCTTTCCAAGCAGCCGTCGCAGTCGGCCATCAAGTGTGGCGATTGGGTCGTCTCCGAGATTGAATCGGTTTATCCGAAGGAACTTGTAGCCATAGCTTTCGAGGATCTTCTGCCGGTATACATCCTCCTCAGAATAGTAATCCGAATAGTTCGCAGCATCGATCCCGATCCCCTCCCCGAAATGTTCCTTAAAACCGTCGTATTCGATGATGATCTTCTTCTCGGTGTTCGTCGCAGGGCGATAAAGAAGCAAGAAGTCCACACGGTACTCCGGGTGGGAATAGTAGGAGTCGAGCTGCTTCAAGTACTTGCCGAGTTTGAACTGTGGGGTGAATTCGATCCGATCCTTTTCCTCGTTCCAGAAGCGCGTTTGGTAGAACCAGTTCAGGACCGCTGCCTCCCGCGCCGAGCGCGGATCGACTTCCGCAGCCGCGCGCTCCCTCTTCGCCTGGTCGCGCACGCTCCAGAAATGCCGTAACGCCTCCCCGATCGCTCCGCTATACCCATCGAGCGGCTTGCTCAGCACGAAGTGCACGCACTCCCTGGCGCGGCTGAAGCCAACGTTTAGGCGCTGCGCCTTCAACTTCCCGTCTTCCTCGATGTCGACGCTTGCGAGATCCTTGATGAAGACCCCCCAGAGCTTGTCCGAACTGCTATTCGCCACCATCGAGTAGAAAACGAGGTCCCGCTCCTCGCCCTGGCACGTATCGAACGTCATTATCTTCAGCCGGAACTCGCTGTACAAAAAATCGCGTTCAGGGAGTTTTCCGACCGCATCCACAAGGAGTTTTTGCTGGTCGGTGTGCGGCGTGATGATGCCGACACTCGCCTTACTCCCCTCTTCTTTCAATTTTAGGAGTTCAGAAACGATGAACTGCGCCTCTTGTTGGTTGGTGTTTCGGTTCTTGGGCGCCGCTCCGTCAGGAGAAGCTGGCAGGGTCGTAAATCGGATCACGTCATCGATGCTTTTGCCGCGAATTTTCATGACTTGAAGATTGCGATAGAATTTGGCGTTCGAGTACGAGATCAACTCCTTGTAGCTACGGAAATGCTTCAGCAACCGCGCTTGATAGTTACTGATGAACTCGAAGAACTCCAGAATTGATGTGCGGATATCAAATCGAGCCAGTTTGACGACCTTCGCTGGATCACGAGACACGTGCTGGCGGAAGCTCGCCTCGAGCCGGTTCATATACTCCCGGTTCGTATCCCCGCGAGCCTGGCCAGCCTTCACGTTGCTGAACTGCTTCTTGTCACCCAGGATCAGGATCTTCCGCGCGCGGAGAAGAGCCGGAAACGCCTGAGCAATGCTCACCTGTGATGCCTCGTCTATGATTAGCAAATCGAAGATCTCAGGTTCGAACGGTATGTACTCCGCGTAGTCGCGGATACCCGCTAGAATACAAGGAAAGGCATCTTTGAGCTTTCGGAACTCCGCCTGCGGAAAGCGCTGCTTAGTCCGAATGATGTCCCGCAGTGACCTGGCGATGTTTTTCTGGTTGTCGTAGAACTCGATAACTCGCCCGTCCATCAGGTACGTCATGTACACAGTCACCAGATCCTGGACCCACTCCTGCTCCCCGGCGTAATTGACCTCCGGTATCTGCCGGAATGTTTGGCAGAGCTCCTGAGCGAGCGAGACGTACCTGATGAGCACTGCAAAATCCGACTCGGCCATGGTCGTGAAACGGTTGGCGGAGAAGCCACCGAAGTCCGCCGCTCTGATACCGAGCCGTTCCAGGGTTGCCGGATACTTCGTGAGGATTTCACGCAGGCGGCCCGCGCCCTGTGCCGACTCCGCGAGTCGCCTCAGGAAAGATCGAAGCTCGGGGTTTGTGAGCAGTACGGAGATTGCCCGTTAATCCGTAGAAAGTAGCGACTCTCATACCTGAAGGCGTGATAGCCTTCGGGTGATTTTCTGCCAAGAAAAAGGAGAGTCGCTATGAAGAAACGATACCAGATCGACCAGCAACGAGCGGTGCAGCGGTTTCGCCGGCTCGCCGCCGAACAGAACCCCAACATCCAAATGGTCCTGCCGATGGCCGACATCGTCGGCATGTTGCAGGACGGCGTCGGCCATCTGTTGCGAGAGGCCGGACTGGCGTTGATGAACCTGGTGATGGAGGAGGAAGTTCGCCACCTGGCCGGCGAACGCCATGAGCAGCGTCCCGATCGCCGCGCGCACCGGTGGGGTAAAGATGACGGCTACTGCGTGGTGGACGGCCAGAAAGTGCCGCTGAAAAGAACACGGTTGCGGACCAGGGAGAACCGGGAGCAGCGACTGGGAAGCTACGAGTTGTTTCAGCGCAGCGCGCCGTTGCAGCAGGGCGTTTGGGACAAGATGATGCGCGGGCTTTCGACCCGGAACTACGGGGCGGTAGTGAAGGAGTTCAGCGAGGCGTACGGCATCGAGAAGTCGGCGGTGAGCGAGAACTTCATCGAGGCCAGCCGCGAGAAGGTGAAGCAACTGATGGAACGGCCGCTCGGCGAGTTGCGGCTGTGCGCGGTGCTGATCGACGGCACGCCGTTCAAGAATCGCATGATGATTGTCGCGCTGGGCATCGGCTGCGACGGGCGCAAAACGGTTCTGGGTCTGCGCGAGGGGGCCACTGAGAACGCCGCTGTAGTGGGTGAGTTACTGAGCGATTTACTGGCGCGCGGCTTGGATTTCAGCGTCCCACGGCTGTACATCCTGGACGGCGGCAAAGCCTTGGCGGCGGCCGTCCGGCGGCACGCCGGAGAAACCGCCTTCATTCAGCGCTGCCAGGTTCACAAGAAACGCAACGTGCTCGACCACCTGCCGGAAGAGCACAAAGCCAACGTGCGCAGGAAGCTGCAAAACGCCTACGCGATGCGGGGCTACGAGCCCGCCAAACGGGCGCTGGCGCAACTGCATCGCGAGTTGATGGACCTGAATCCGAGCGCGGCGCGAAGTTTGGAGGAAGGGATGGAGGAAACCCTCACGGTTCACAAACTGGGGGTGCCGGACCAGCTTCGACGAACCCTGGCCTGTACCAACGTGATTGAATCGGCCTTCTCCATCGTAGAAACGGTCTGCCGCAACGTGAAGCGCTGGCGGAATGGCGATCAGATCGAACGCTGGGTGGGCTCCGGTCTGCTGGTCGCCGAACGCCAGTTCCGGAAAGTCATCGGCTATCGTCAGATTCCAATGCTGCTGTCCTCGATGGCGAACGCCGTTTCCAAAAAGCCGCTTGCCAAGGGACTTGCGGTTGCGTAGTCTATGAGTTCCGAGGGTCGCTTACTTTCAACGGAGTTCCGGGCAACCTCAGCAGTACGTGGCACAATGTCAGCCCGTCTCCATGAAGAGCCGAGGGTAGGCGCTCCATTTCGCTCCGGAGGAACTGTGCAATGTTGCGGATTCTCTCAATGTCTGCCAAGCGCACATGCGGCGCATCCGGCGATCCGAACGCGAAGGCGACCCTGAACTCTTGATCGAGAGCGTCAAGCGCTCGCCGCGAGAACAGATAGCCGATGAGTGGCTTGCGCAAGTCCGAGTACCGGTGAATGAACGCCGATAGCCCAGCCCCGTCAGCGGTCGAGAGATTCCGCACAAGGCTCAAGTCGTTGACCGCACCCTGATATGTGCTCTCAGCCCGACCGAGCATCTCTTCCAAGCTGAGGGCAGCCTTGAAGAACCGCGACAGCCCGTCGATGCTGTCTACTCCGTTCAAACCAAGACCTACCGCAATCGACGACTGCGGCGGTTGAATCGCGCCGAGCTCCTGCACCGCCTTGGATATCGAGTGAAGATCTTCCAGATCGGGCACGGAGTCCTCGTGCGCGAGGATTTCCCGAAAATCGACCGGTTGTCCATCACCGTCGAAGCTGGTCTCAAGAGCAGCCCATTCTTTGATGTTTGAGAGGGCTATGTCTCCGTAGCTGAGCGCTTCCGCCTCGATGTCCTCTTTCAACGCCGCGCAGCTACTCGCAATTGTCTGGCGTACCGCCTCGTGCTGCTTCCGCACCGCGCGGTAGTGCGCCTTGATATCCCCCATGACCCCGGCTGAAAGGATCTGGGCATAGGTGCTCCCCGTGCTCCCTAGTCGGAGAATGGGGTTTTGAAACTTCTTATCGTTGCGGACGCGATTCAGCGTGGAAATAATCTTGTCTTCGACAACGTCTAGGGCTTCCTTCTTGTCAGACAGGACAAGGACGGATTGATTATTGAGGACCGTATTGCAGATGATCGCTGTGATAGTGTGGCTCTTGCCGGTTCCGGGGGGACCCTCGACAGTGATGTACCTGCAGCGGTCCCTTAGCAGCGCCATCAGGATCTGACGCTGTTCGCCATTCAACGGAATCGGGCTTTCGCAAACGAGGCGATCAGGCACGCTGAGGGCGTCCCATTCGTCCTCCACTTCGCGGGCGACAGAATCGGGATTACGATGAATGAAATCGTCGATCAGGCCTTTGAAGGCTTGGGCAACGGGCGTGTCAGCACCCGCCCCTAGCAACTGCAGAATCTGTTCGTAGTCGTTGAGAAGGGCTTCGTCTGAGTTATCAAACAGAGCGATGTAGCAGGCGTTTGTGATGCGCACGGCCGCGTTCTTGGCGACTCGGGGTGTTGCGTCGTTGATGTCGAGCGACTTGTCGAGTTGGAAGAAATTCCCGAGCTCTGCAATAACGCCTGAAACGAATTGGGGGAACCTCGCCTCCTGTTGGGCGAGATACACGATACGGTCAGCGGTGCATCGCAGCGTCCCCTTCTTGCCCGTACGCTCATTTTCTTGCTGCACAACGTATTCGAGTGCGCGTTTGTTGAGGTACACCTGGGCGTCGAATTCCACGACCAACCTGTCTTCCTTCACCGCAGTACTAAACGGGATGTAGAAGATGGGATACTTTGAACCCTCGTAGGCAATATCACAGAAATATAGATAGAACTCTTGTTTAT
>PMYF01000336.1 GCA_003171295.1 Acidobacteriota bacterium
TAGGCGGGAACTTCCATCAGCATACCCGGTGAAATCTCTGGCCAGATGTGCGCCAGCGCCAGCCCGGCCAGGACGACGACCAGGATGTTCAGGGCGTAGATGGCGAGCGCATAATTCGCCCCCAGGTAGAAGCCCACCAGGGCAAAGATCACGGTCATGCGTGCCGAGCAAGGCACCAGCACTGCCAGGAAGGCCGCGATGAAGCGGTCGCGCCGCGAGGCGAGGATGCGCGTGGCCATCACCGCCGGCACACTGCAGCCGTAACCGAGCAGCACGGGCAGGGTGGCGGTGCCGTGCAGTCCCAAGCGGTGCATCGCCGCGTCCATCAGGTAGCCGACGCGCGAGAGGTAGCCGAGGTCTTCGAGAATCGCCAGCCCCACCAGAAACGGCACGAGGTAGGGCAACACGATCGCCACCGCGCCGGCCGTCCCCTGGACGGCGCCTTTTACCGCCGCGAAGAGCGCGCTCTGCGCGTTCAGGTGCTGCGCGAGCGCTGCGACCAGGGCGTCGAAAACCCCCAGGATGCGCCCTTCGCCAAGCTTCCCGACGTCGAAGATCAGCCGGAAGAATCCCAGGAAGACGGCGAGTAGCACAGGGTATCCCCAGACGGGATGCATCACCACGCGATCCAATTGCTCGCGCCAATCGGCGCGGGGCCGCGCCACGCGTGCCACGCGCTCGAAGAGAGTGAGGCAGGTGGCATGCCGCGCCGCGGAGATTGCCGCATCCGCGGGCTGGCCCGTGCGCCGGACGATCTCCGCTTGTGCCCATTCCACCGCAGGGGCTACCGCAGGCTCCTCCCGCCAGATTTGTTGGGGATTGCTCTGGATCCACTGCAGTGCCCGGAAGCGCGCGGGAGGGAACTCCGCCGCCGGAGCGGCCGCAGCCTCCGCCAGCGCGACGCCTGCCGCCGAAGATCGTAGGGGTGCAGGGGCCGTCCCGGCGCCCGCCCCGACGCGAGCGATAGTGCTGGCGGGAGAGATCGAGGCAATCTTCTCTGCAAGCTGCTCAATCACCACTTCCGCGTCCGGCGCGTAGATGAAAGCGCACGAGCGGTTGTGTCCCGTGGAGCCCATCGCCTGGGCCGTGCGGAGGGTTTCGAGGACGCCGCGCCCCCGAGCTGCGATGGCCTCCACCACCGGCACGCCCAAGGCGGCGCCCAGGGCACGAGAGTCGATGGTCATACCCTTGCGCGCGGCTTCATCCATCATGTTCAGGCAGACCACCAGGGGCGCTTCCAGGTCCAGCAACTCGAGGGTCAGTTCCAGGCTGCGCGCCAACTGCGACGCATCCAGGACGTTGACGATGGCGTCCCAGCCGCCCGCGAGCAAACACTCGCGGCTGATGGCTTCCACGGGAGTAGTTGGGGTGAGGGAATAAAGGCCCGGCAGGTCCACCAGTCCCAGCACTGCGCCTCCCACCCGCGCCTGCCCCTCGGTGTACTCCACCGTGGTGCCCGCAAAGTTCGAGGTCAGGGAGCGGTAGCCTGCCACGGAATTAAACAAAGTACTTTTGCCGGAATTGGGTTGGCCGACGAGGGCGATCTTCACGGTACGACTTCGACGCGGATCTTCTCCGCAAGTTGTTTGCCGACTGCAACGCGTGTGCCGCGATTGTCAATCATCAAGGGACCGCCAAAGGGCGCCCGGCGTAAAACACGAACGCGGTCGCCCGGATGAATNNTATTAGCGCAAGAGCGGGTCCAGACAGCCAGGTAATCCACTCGGCGATGCCCCATCCCGAAAGTACCTAATTGCAAACCATTTGCATATAACTTTGGTCACAGGGCGAGAGCAGGCGGTCGTTCTGCCGATTTCAGAGGAGGGGAATTTCACGCGCTGCCCACCTGCGTTGACGGGAATGCGCCCACGCTACGGTCTCCTAGAAACTACAGGTTGGGACAATTCCTTCATATTGTCGAGGGTTCGCCCCACCTCGGGCGGGGCCCCCGTATGCAGCACAAAGAGCCCTCACTATAGAAGGGTCCCGCTGCTGGCGTGTCGGGTGCAGCCGTAATTCTTACCTGTTACAGGTAAGATTTGCGGAGGCAGGCATCGCGTGCCGTCTCTGCTAGGCGTGTAACTCTCTCAAACACAAAGCCTTCGCCTTAGGCCCATTGGCCCCAGGCGTGCGTTTCATGATCGGCGGAAAGCGGGCAGCACGCGGCCCGCGACGCTCCCGGAGGCGAATTCGAAGGGAGAAGGAGAAACCTACATGGCAATCGACGAAATCCGAGAACAGCAAGTTGCGCCGATGGAACCCGCCGGAAATACGGGCCACGGCATCAAATTCATGGTGATCTTCCTCGTGCTCGCGGCCCTGGCCGTCGGGGAATTCTATACAGTAAATAAGATGAGTTCCATTCGCGACGAGCAGGTGAACCAGCAGAACCAATTGCGCAAGGACATGACTGCGCAAATCCAGGATCAGGTCCTGGCTCGCCTGACCGCCATGGAGCACCAGAACACGCAGCAACTGGAAGCGGTCAAGACGGAGATCGACCAGGGGACCAAACGGATGGGCTCACAGGGTGGCGAGTTGAAGCGTGCCCGCGCCATGGTGACTCAACTCCAAGACCAGCAGCACCAGCAGGACGTTGAGCTTAAGCAGCAATTGGCCGAGAAGGCTGACCAGAAGCAGCTCGGCGCGCTCACCGAGGACGTTTCCTCCACCAAGACTGACCTCGACACGACTAAGAAAGTTGTCAGCACCCTGGCGGCGGACCTGGGTATGGCCCGCAGCGATTTGGGCACGCTCATCGCCCGCAACCACGACGATATCGAATATCTGCGCAAGCTGGGTGACCGCGACTACTACGAATTCAAGCTCGCTAAGAATAGTCCCGCCCACGTCGCGGGGGTGGGTCTGGATCTGAGAAAGACCAACGTCAAGCGCTACCGCTTTAACGTGGCCATCACCGCGGACGACATGCAGGTTGAGAAGAAGGACCGCACCGTCAACGAGCCGGTCTTCTTCTATGTGAACGGCTCAAAAAAACCTTACGAGCTGGTGGTGAACAGTGTACAATCCGCTGAGGTGAAGGGTTACATCAGCACCCCGAAGGGTGCTACCGAGGTTGCGGCGCGTTCGGAGGGAACGCGCTAACGAATACCGAGGGGGGGACCCGTTCACCGCGAGCGGGTCTCCGTCTCGCTCGTCAAGCTCGCACTCACCGTTTGAATCAAGCTGGACAAAGCGCCAGGGTCCGGCCGTGCAGTGACCTTTTAGGAGGTACACCATGGTCAAGCGCGCTTTGCTGGCCGCTTTCCTCACCTTAGCAGGAATCTTTCCCGCCTATGCAGAAGCTCCGGCAAAAGGAGAATTGTTGTCCGTCCCGGCCGGGACCACGCTGCATTGCCGCATCTCCGAGACTCTGACCACCAAGCTGAATCATCAGGGCGACGCTTTCACCGTAACCATCTCGGAACCCGTTCTGGCCGACGGCCGCGAGGCGATTCCCGTGGGCTCGACGTTGCAGGGACGCATCGCGCAAATGGACAGGCCCGGCCGCATCCGGGGGGTGAGCCAGATGCGGTTGACGGTTGAGCAGATCAACTTTTCCGATGGCCGCAAGATCCCGCTCAGCGCGGCGCTATTGACGGCCTACGGAGCGGGCAACGTCAAGGTGGTCGGCAGTGAGGGACTCGTCAAAGGATCGAGTTCTCGCAACGCCGATCTGGAAGAGATTGGGGCCGGTACGACCGGTGGGACGCTGTTGGGATTGATCTTCGCTCATCCCTTTGTCGGCGCCGCCTTCGGCGCCACGGCCACAGCTGTTGACCGCATGCGCCGCCGCGGCAAGGATCTCACCCTCCCGGCCGGAACGCAGTTGAATTATCAGTTGACGCGCGCTCTCGAGGTCTCTTCGGAGGCTCGTCAGGCCAGCGCCGCTAGCCACGCGCGCGGCGCAGGCCACTAGGTTTCTCTCCGGGCAGAATTCCCTTCGCCAGCCCGGCGGAGGGTGAGGCGTCTCCGCCATAGGCGTTAAAATAACGGAGCGACGCCACAGGTTCAAGCCCCGATAGGGGCGACATTATTCCGCCCCTGGCGAGGCTCAAAAACCTCACGGGCCAGCATATTTTAACGCCTATGTGTTTGAGAGGTTAGCCTAAAGACCACTCACGGGATAACCGTTCTATTTCGTGCGAGCAACCCCCCTGCGCCCCGCTGGTCCCCCGCCGCCGCGACGACAGAGGGAGAAAGAGGGGGCATAAGGTCTACGAAACGAGGAGGACTTCTTATGACTGGCGCTACGAGCCCGCTGCGATCCCTCGGTGCAACGATGAAGGCGGTCCGCTTTCATGGCCGGGAAAACCTGCGCCTGGATGAACTCCCTGTTCCCGATCCGCAGCCTGGAGAGGTGCGCATTCGCCCCTTGGCTACCGGGGTTTGTGGAACCGACGCGCACATTTTCCACGGCGAGTTCCCAGCCAACCCTCNNTTTCGGGAAGGCGACTTTGTCACCGTCCAACCGAATACATATTGCGGGGCCTGCCGTTACTGCCGGATGGGCCGGGAGCATCTCTGCCCCAATTTGTGGGCTTACGGCGTGCACATGGACGGCGGTTTTGCCCAAGCCATGGTGGTGATGGCAAAAGCCGTCTTTCACCTGCCTGCAGGCTTGGATGCCCGGATTGCGTGCCTTGCCGAGCCGCTCGCCTGCTGCATCCACGGCATGGACCTGCTTGCCGTGCAGTCCGGGTCCACGGTGCTGGTAATCGGCGCCGGGCTCATCGGCCTTACGCTGACACGCCTCGCGCGACTCGCAGGGGCGGGATTGATCGTGGCCAGCGAGCCCAATGGACTGCGCCGGGAGAACGCCTTGGCCTTTGGCGCCAACTACGCGTTAGATCCGAATGCGCAGGGCTGGCGGGAGGCTTTGCGGGACCATACAGGTGGGCTGGGTTTTGATGCCGTCATCGATGCCGTCGGCGCCTCCGTCACCTTTGAGCAGGCAATTTCCGCGGCGGCGCGCGGAGGTACGATCCTGGTTTTCGGAGTTGCCCCCATGCGGGATACAGCGAGCGTCCGGCCCTACGACATCTTCCAACGTGAGCTCACGGTGGTCGGTTCGTTCATTAATCCCTACACGCATGAGCGCGCGGTGACGCTTCTCCCCCAGATGGGTTTGGAGAAACTCCGGGTCGATACTTTCCCACTCGAGGAGTTCCGGCAGGCCTTTGAAGCGCAGGCAGCCAGCACTGCCGCCGCGAAGGTCGAGATCCTGCCACAAGCGTGACAGAAGCCCTTTTCAGCAGCCTGTTAAGCAAGCTGTTGAGGATAGGCCCCGTCAGCACCTGCTTCGGAGGGGCAGGGGGCAGGCTCTGCGGGCACAATCAGGGCTTGATCGAGCGCCCCCTGCCCATTTGACCGCTTACTGCCCAGGGCTTACTGCGGCAGCGGTGGCGAGGTGGTGATGCTGTGATAAAGCCAGAAGCCCAGGAGGACCAGCAGCATGACCACCGAAAGCGTACCCAAGGCGCGAATGGGGGCGGTCAACTTCCTGGTTTTCATCTCAATCATCGTTTGTGCTTGAATGGCATTATCTTCCTTGGCATCGTCGGTCAGCGGGATCCAATCCGCCTCGTTCTTGGTAAGGCTCCGACGGTAGAAGAGCAGAACGGCGAACGCAAGCGTGATCACTGCCCAGACTGAACTCATGGTGATTAGGGTCGACATAGTCCATCCTCCGGAAGAGTCAGACACCTTGTCGCTGTGCGAAAGCAGGCTTTCCTCTTCGGTGGAAAGCAACCTGCGTACCAATCAGGGACTAGGCGATAGCCTAAGGCGTGGGAGTGGTCAGTAAACAGGACCGCAACGGGGAGAATCTCGAACTCCGTGGCCTTGCCAGCAGGCCGAGGTGCGGCCGGAGGGTCGGCGCTGGT
>PMYF01000814.1:0-228 GCA_003171295.1 Acidobacteriota bacterium
GCCCCGGCGAATTACCGTTCTGGCAGGAAGCGATAGAGGGGGAAGCGGGAAAACAATTTCCACTAAACAGAATAACGGTTCCGTTACGCGGCCGCGAGAAGGGCGGTATCCAGAGCTGGAGGAGCGGGGTCCAAAGCGCCTGGCGGGTTCTCGTGGCGGGACGCTAGGGGGCTCTTTACAGCCGTTCGGCTAACCCCTTAGCTGGGGCGCTTGCTGTTGATCCAGACT
>PMYF01000814.1:265-389 GCA_003171295.1 Acidobacteriota bacterium
TGCCGCCTGTTTGCGGTTCCAGTTTGTTTGCACCAACGCCCTACGAATCGCCTCACTCTCCGCCTCATCCTTCAGGGCGTGCAAGAGGGATTTCAAACCCGCGGGCCGTCCCGCAGAGGAGTTG
>PMYF01000814.1:431-577 GCA_003171295.1 Acidobacteriota bacterium
TCGCGGATGTTGCCCGGCCAAGGTAATTGTTGGCACAGTTCCAGCATCGCAGCAGAAAGCGGCACCGGCTCACGCCCATACTGGGTGGCGAAATTACCCATGAAGTATTGGAAGAGCAATGGAATCTCCTCCCGGCGCTCACGCAA
>PMYF01000814.1:614-1834 GCA_003171295.1 Acidobacteriota bacterium
TCGTCGAGAAAAATCGTGCCGCCGTCGGCCTGTTTGAACTTGCCGAGCTTCTCGCCGATCGCGCCGGTGAACGCGCCGGCCACGTGGCCGAAAAGCTCGCTTTCCAACAACTCGGAAGGAACTGCTGCACAGTTAACCTTGAGGAAAGGATGCGCCGCACGGGGGGAGAGGCTGTGTATCCGTCGCGCCAGAACCTCTTTGCCGGTGCCGCTCTCGCCCAAGATGAGGACCGGCAAGTCCACCATGGCAACCAACTCCGCTTCAGCGTAAACCTTCGCGGTGGCGGGACTGGCAGCAACAAACACGGGGTTCTCAGTCCGCGGGCTGGTTTTGACCGGTTTTTCTACAACCTCTTTTACGGCCGGTCCCAGACTCAGGATTCGGTTCAGAGTCGCGAGCAACTCCTCCCGGTGAAACGGCTTCGTCAAATAGTCATCCGCCCCCAGTCGAATTGCCTCGACCACTTTGCGAACTTCATTCGTGGCCGAAAGCATGACGACTCTCTGGGTGGGACGAAATCTTCGCAAGCGCTCCAGGGTTTGCAGGCCGTCCATCCCCGGCATCAACAGATCGAGGATAACCAATTCCGGCGCGGGGTGCCGCCGCACCCGCTCGATGGCCTCTAACCCGTTGGAGGCTGTTTCGACTTGGTACGAGTCAACCTCGAGCATCGTCCGCAGGAAGCTGACCATGCCGGGTTCGTCATCCACAACCAGAATTGTCGAAGCTTTACTCATGTTTGGGTACCTCGGGAGGGACTGGAGGTGCCAGGGGAAGTATGAAAAGGAATCTGCTTCCCTCGAATTTCTTTTTGTAAAGTTGAGTCCTTTGAGGCGGCCAAGGTTGCTAAACCCTGAACGCACCCCGAGACTAAGGATTTTACATATTTCCCAGCATTTGTCAATCTGTTTCCTGCGTTACGGCAATCTCGTAGTTACGTCTGAGGACGTTAAATGAAGAACAAGCGGGGTAGTGGGTCAGTTTGGTTTTTTGCAGCAGCGGGCTCTGACCGCCAGCTTTTGATTCAACAGATTCCGGCGCTCCCCATGGGATGCGGGGCAGGCGCCGAGCGCCGCCAAAGCAAACGGACCCAAGTCCAATCCGCAGTTACTGATATCATTTGCGAGACACGGGCGCTCCCGGGTGCAGTCATTCCCGCGAAAGCGGAAATCTACTCCGCAAGCCGTTGGAAATACATCGCCGACGGACTGGATTCCCGC
>PMYF01000814.1:1902-11558 GCA_003171295.1 Acidobacteriota bacterium
CTCCGCCAAATTAGGACACTACCACTTCGTACAGACTCTTGACAACCTTCGCCGAGGTATCGTAGCGTATAATGTCCCCATTGTAGTTTAGGGTCTGAACTGCCGTCGGCAGAAGGAAGGCGGGGAAAGGTGTCGCTTTGCGCCTGATCGTGAAGATAGGAAGCAGTGTTATTGCCCCGGGGGGCCGGCTTAGCCCTTCCCGGTTACGAGCCCTGGTAGACCAACTCGATCTCGTCCATCACGAACATGTGATCGTAACCTCGGGCGCTATTGCGTGTGGCACATCTGTATTCGGAACCGACCCTACGCCTTCGCGTGTAATCCGCATGCAGGCCGCCGCGGCCGTTGGGCAGAGCCAACTGATGCACACTTACGAACAGCTCTTCTTCGGGAAGAAGGTGGTCGCCCAGCTACTGCTTTCGAGTGACGATTTCTCCTCCGCGCTCCGCTATCGCAATCTCTGCCGCACGATCGAGGAACTCCTCCGCTTGAAGGTGTTGCCGATCGTCAACGAGAACGATTGTGTCTCCGTGCGTGAACTGGAAGGCACTTTTGGAGATAATGACGAGCTCAGTGCCCTGCTGGCCGGTGCGGTCAAGGCGGATTGGCTGATTCTCCTCACCGACGTGGATGGTTTCTACCGGCGCAGCGGTCCGAACGGTGANNTTGGGACGCGGTGGCATGCAATCGAAGCTCCGAGCCGCGCGTCTGGCCACGGCTGGAGGGACGCACGTCGCCATCGCCAATGGCTGCCATCCAGACGTTATTCCCCAGGTTCTGAAGCACCGGACGGGCACCTATTTTCCGCCGCAGCGAAGGAAGAGGACTGGCCAATGAGCACTGCTACGGCAAGCCTATCGGTTTCCACCCGGGAGAAGCTGGAGTCCGCTCGCCGGGGCGCGGCGGAGGTAGGCCGTCTCTCGACCGCACAGAAGAACGAGATTCTGGCTGCCATGGCCCTGGAGATCAACCGCCATCGCGACCAGATCCTGGCTGCCAATGCCGCGGACCTCGCGGCGAGCGACCTCAGCACCTCCAGTCGGGACCGCCTGCTACTTACTCCGGCTCGCCTTACCGCCCTGATCGAGGCTCTGGATGCGGTCCGGGCCTTACCAGACCCCGTGGGTGAAGTATTGGCGGAGTGGACGCGGCCCAATGGGCTGCGCATCCGCAAAGTGCGGGTTCCGCTGGGCGTGGTGGGCATCATTTATGAATCCCGTCCCAACGTCACGGTGGATGCGGTGGCATTGTGCCTCAAATCCGGCAATGCGGTAGTGCTCCGTGGGGGACGAGAAGCGATTTCGACCAATGAGACCCTGGTGAGGATCCTGTTAGGGACGTCCGGCGTGCCCGGCGGCGCCGTGGAATTACTGGACTCCCGCACGCGCGAATCCGCAAGCGAACTTATGCGCGCCCGGGGCCTGGTGGACGTGCTCATACCCCGCGGTGGGGCGTCCTTAATTAATCACGTGGTGGAAGAAGCGACGGTTCCCGTCATTGAGACCGGAGCCGGCAACTGCCACATCTATGTCGATAAAGCCGCCGACCTCGATGTAGCCGATCGCATCGTCATCAACGCCAAGACACAGCGGCCCTCGGTCTGCAACGCCGCGGAGAAGTTGCTNNGGACAGAATGTTGGGGTTGCCGGCGAGCCCGACTGGCATACGGAGTACTCTGACCTGCGCATGGCCATTGCCGTGGTCCCCACCCTGGACGCTGCGATTGCTCATATTAACCACTACTCGACTCGTCACTCCGACGCGATTGTGACCACCGACCAGGCGCGCGCACAGCGCTTCCTCGATCAGGTGGATTCTGCGGCCGTGTACTGGAATGCCTCCACCCGCTTCACGGATGGAGGCGAATTCGGATTGGGTGCAGAGATGGGTATCAGCAACCAGAAGCTGCACTGCCGTGGGCCGTTTAGTCTGCCGGAGCTGACGTCGACGAAGTTTCAGATTTTTGGGACAGGGCAAATTCGTAACTGACGATTGGAAATATACCAGCGCTTGGGGCAGGGCTGCCTGTTTCACCACCTGCATGCTCACGGGCTCACGTTCCGGGGCATCCGGGATGATGTGAACGCAGCGCTGACCGCCGCCGGACCTCGGCGCGATCTGGTCAGAACCGAAATGGACTGCGGACCCCGGGGGTGGTAGGGCCGCGTTTTCGTTGCTGTGGGGAATAAACATGGGCAAAGGGAGACTGGCTGCAGCCTACGCTTTCTTGGTGGGCTTGCCGTTACTGGGGTTGCTCGGTGTTCTGCGCGCAGGCACCCATCTAACCGCACCCGTCGAGGTCCGCGGGAACTGGACCGTGGAAGCAGATTTCAACTCCTGGCGAGGGATTCCTTGTGGCGCCCTGCTGGCAGATGCCCAACAACCCCTGTTGAATGTCGCCCAGTCCGGCAAGTATTTAACCGTGACACTTAACAACCCTGAGAAAACCCTCCTGGCAGGGACCATTGACGGCGCCAACCTCGCGGCCGCTCCTCCCGGAGAGCGGGAGGGAACCGAATGGGCCGCCGGTTCGAAGGCCGGCTGTCCTGACCCACAGTCATTGCACCTGCAGGCTGCGGCAAGCAAGCAAGACCAACAGAAAGCATTAACCGGAACGTTCAGCCTGGAAGGATGCGCCAGTTGTCCTCCTGTCGCCTTCCGCGCGATTCGCCAAGTGCCAGAGGGGAGGAGCGTAAACTAATGTCTCCTGCGGTTACGCTTATCCTGCAAATCGCCGTGATCATTGTCGCAGCCCGCGCCTTTGGCCTGCTTTTTCGACTCATCAACCAGCCGCAGGTTATTGGTGAGATGGTGGCGGGAATTTTACTCGGACCCTCGCTCCTCGGTTGGGTGGCCCCCAAATTTTCCGCGGTTCTCTTCCCCGCGTCGAGCCTCCCGTACTTAAACACTTTCAGCCAGGTTGGTGTCCTCATCTACATGTTCCTGGTGGGGATGGCCCTCAACCACAAGGAATTGAAGAATCATGGACACGCGGCGGTTCTCACCAGCCATGTGAGCATCATTGCGCCTTTCTTTCTGGGCGCTCTCCTGGCGCTGGTGCTCTATCCCCGCCTCTCCGATGACAGCGTGCCTTTCACCAGCTTCGCCCTGTTTATGGGCGCCGCCATGAGTATTACGGCGTTTCCCGTTCTGGCTCGAATCTTGACTGACCGCGGCATGCTGGGGACGCGTTTGGGCACCATCGCCATTGCCTGCGCGGCCGTGGATGACATCACGGGCTGGTGCATCCTCGCCTACATTGTGGTGCTTATTCGTGCCCACACGGGAGCGACGCCCTTGTGGATCACCGTCGCCGGTACGATTACCTTTGCCCTGATCATGCTATATGCGGTCAAACCCCTGGTCCGCCGCTTCCACACCGTCTATGAGCGCCAAGGACAGTTGAGCGAGGGCCCGATCGCCTTGCTCCTCCTGCTCGTCCTGGTCTCGGCCTTGATCACCGAACAACTGGGCATCCATCTCTTGTTCGGCGCGTTCCTGGCGGGCGTCATTATGCCCAAGGAACGTGCGTTCGTCCGCCACATCCTGGAAAAATTCGAGTCCGTCACGGTCGTCCTCCTGCTTCCCCTCTTTTTTGCGTTCACGGGATTGCGTATGAATCTGCACAACCTCAAAGGTGGGACGATGTGGCTGTACTGTGGGGTCATCATCCTCGTCGCAGTCAGCGGTAAGCTGGGCGGCTCAATGATCGCGGCGCGCGCGGCAGGGGCGAACTGGCAGGACGCTGCCGGGATCGGCATCCTGATGAACACCCGCGGCCTGATGGAACTGATCATTCTCAACATCGGCCTCGATATCGGCGTCATCTCGCCGGTGCTGTTTGCCATGATGGTGCTAATGGCGCTGGTCACCACGTTCATGACAACGCCCTTGCTCGAATGGGTATGCCCCATGGAAGTGATGCGAGCTGAACTGGCACAATTGGAAGAAGTCCAGATGGTCTGAGTTCCCTCCGGACGCCGCTGCAAAAAATCAAACTGACCCACTACCAGGACAAGTGGTGGTGGTGTCATTTGGAATGGGATCCCTTTCGAAACGATGGTCATTCCCGCAAAAGCGGGAATCCAGTCCGTCAGCTGACGGAAATATTTCTGGATTCCCGATCNNCGTCGGCGGCGCATATCCAATGGCTTGCGGAACAGATTCCCGCTTTCGCGGGAATGACAACACCTGGGAGCGCCCGTGTCTCGCAAATGACACCAGTACCGGGACAAGTGACGCGCTGTAGTTTTGTTGATTTGGATGATATAATGTCTTGGCTTATTAAACTCCAGGAATCCAGGCAAAGGAAAATATGAACAAAGGGACCGTTGTCGCAGGTGAAACTCTGGGTGCTTTCCAGTCCAAGATCGAGGCCAAAACTGCCCAAGTGGGTGTTATCGGGCTGGGCTACGTGGGTTTACCGCTGGCCCTGCTGTTCGCTCGGAACGGATATGCCGTGTGCGGCTTTGACGTTGACCCCAACAAGGTGACCATGCTCCAGCGGGGCGAGAGCTACATCCGCCATATCCCGCAGGCGGTCATCGCGGAGCATGTGCAGCAGAAACGCCTCAAGGCCACGACGGATTTTGCTCTCCTGCGGGAAATGGATGCCATTCTCATCTGCGTGCCGACTCCCCTGGATGCTCACCGCGAACCCGATCTCTCCTATGTGCGCAACACGGCCGAGGGGATCACTCCGCACTTACGGCGCGGCCAACTGATCGTGCTGGAGAGCACCACCTATCCGGGCACCACGGAGGANNCGGTCACGGCGACGGAAGAACCGGAAGGCGACTTCCTGCTCGCCTTCTCCCCCGAGCGTGAGGATCCGGGCAATAAGCAATTCCAAACCCATCAGATCCCGAAAATCATCGGAGGAGTTAATGCCGCGAGCGCCCAGGCGGCGCAGGCCCTTTACGGGCGCGCCTTCCAGGCGACCCTTCTGGTCAGCTCAACGCGCGCGGCCGAGATGGCCAAGATCCTGGAAAACACCTACCGCTGCGTCAACATCGCGCTCGTCAATGAGCTGAAGTTGCTCTGCCTGCGCATGGGGATTGACATCTGGGAAGTGATCGAGGCGGCCAAGACCAAACCCTTCGGGTTTACCGCCTTCTATCCGGGTCCGGGCCTGGGTGGCCACTGCATTCCCATCGACCCGTTTTATCTGACCTGGAAAGCGCGGGAATACGGATTCCCGACGCGTTTCATTGAATTGGCCGGCGAGATCAACTCCTCCATGCCCGAACACGTCGTGGCCTCGCTGGCGGAAGCCTTGAACCAGCGCCAGCAGTGTCTGCACGATGCCCGGATACTGATTCTTGGGGTAGCCTACAAAAAGGACATCGATGACCTGCGCGAATCTCCCAGCCTGCGCATTATCGAACTCCTGCAGGACCGCGGAGCCCGCGTCGATTACCACGACCCCTATTTCCCCCGCCTCCACAAGATGCGCAAATACGATTATGCGCTGGAAAGCGTCGAGCCTACGCCGGCAGCCCTGGCCGAGTACGCCGCCGTGGTCATCGCCACGGACCATTCCAACTTTGATTACGCTGCCCTCGTGCGCCACGCGCGCCTGGTCATTGACACGCGCAACGCCACGAAGAACGTGCAGGAGCATCGCGAGAAGATCGTTCGGTGTTAGGCTTGCCCATGATCCCCGCAGGGGATCGATAGAGTAGCCGGGGGCAACGCCCCCGGCTACCCACTTGTGCCCTTCTAAAACATCGGGACGGGTGTGCAGGGCACGGCCCGCCTTCGCTCTTACCCCGCGGCGCCCCGTTTCTGACATCACGGATAGCCGCTTTCGTCGTGAAAACTGCCCAAAAAACCTGCCCAGCCGGGGATTTCTCACCCGCGCGATCATCCGGTGGCCGGAAGGGCGGGGCTGACCGCTGCGACCGTAATCACTTGAAGGCACAAACACGGGAACCATTTTGTGGCGTGTTCCTGTAAAATGGAGAGCTTTGGCAACCGGCCGCGGAGCAAGTCAGCCACAAGACTGCGCCCATAGGAATCCGCCCCGCCCCGTCTATGCTGAACCCGCTTTTTCTCGATCTCCCCGCGGCGTGTCTGCCCTGGCGCGCACGCAGAGGATTACGTTCACCGCGGGGCAGGCCCAGTTTGGCTTGCTGGCACACGGTGTGGCTCGTGGGGATGCTTTTCCCCCTGACGGCCGCAGCAGCCGGTGCTGATCCCCCCAACTCCCACGTCGTACTCACTCTGCCGCGGGTCGCAGAACCTCCCCGGCTCGAAGATTTCCTCGAAATGCGGCCCAGCGCGAAGTGGAAAGGCAAGCTGGCCAAGGCCGATAACTTCATCCAACGCCTGCCCAGTGATGGCCAGCCCTCGACGCAGAAGACGGAAGCCTACCTGGGTTATGACGACCGGTATTTCTATTGCATCGTTGTGGCGTTTGACTCCGAACCGGGCAAGGTGCGCGGGCATAGGACTCCCCGCGACAATGTGACGGGGGATGACAAGGTGGATCTCTTCCTCGACACTTACCACGACCGCCGGCGCGCTTACGTGTTCACCGTGAACGCCTACGGCCACCAGATGGATGGCTTGTGGACGGAGGGTCCGCGCAATCAATATGACGACACCTGGGATGCGGTTTGGGAATCGCGCGGCCAGCCTACCGAGCAGGGCTTTGTCACCTGGATTGCCGTGCCCTTCAAGAGCCTGCGCTTCCCGGTCACGGAAGAGCAAACTTGGGGAATCGTCCTGGTGCGATGGATCGTCCGCAACAATGAATCCGCCACCTGGCCGCGGGTTTCCACACGCATTGAGGGCCGCATGAGCCAGGAAGCCACCTTGCAGGGCCTGCACGGCATTTCACCCGGGCACGGCGACATGCTGATTCCCTACGCCTATACGCGCTCTTTCCGAACCCTGGACCAGAGCATCCCCAACGAACCTTTCTTCCAGAGCAAGACCTTGGAGCCGCGCGTGGGGGCAGACGCGAAACTGATCCTAAAGCAGTCCTTCTCGCTGGATATGACGGTGAATCCGGACTTCTCGCAGGTGGAATCCGACCAGCCGCAAATTACCGTGAATCGGCGATTCGAGGCTTACTTTCCGGAGAAGCGTCCTTTCTTTCTGGAAAACCCCAGCTTCTTTGAAACGCCCCTGAACCTGCTTTTCACACGCAACATCGCCGACCCTCAGTTCGGCATGCGCCTGACCGGCAAGCGGGGTCCTTACGCGATTGGAGCGCTGTTTGCCGACGACCGCTCGCCGGGAGAATCCATCGCGCCGGGAGATCCGCTGGAAGGCAAGCGAGCCTTCTTCACCGCCTTGCGGGTGAACCGCGACATCTTCCGGCAGTCCACGATCGGGCTGATTTACACGGACCGCGAATTCGCCGGGACCTTCAACCGCGTGGGCGGGGTGGATAGCCGCTTCAAGCTGCACGAGAACTGGTGGGTGACGGCGCAGGCCGTGGCCAGCTCCACGACCTTGCCGGGCGGGGCGCGCAGCGCGGGGCCGGCATACAAAACGCAGGCGCGCTTCGATGGCAGGACGTTCTACAGCAACGCCGAATACAACGATCTCAGCCCGGGCTTCAATACGCTGACCGGCTTCATTTCCACCGAAACCGTGGAACGGCCCATCAACGTCGGCCGGACCATCACGCGCCCACCCCTGCGCACGGATATGCGCGGGGCGAGCGAAATTGCCATGTATCGCTTCCGCCCGGAAGGCAAATATCTCATTTCTTGGGGGCCTACCGCCTTCATCAATCCCGTCTGGGATCATCACGGCAACCGGCTGGACCTGTACCAGGACTACACGATGAGCTGGGAGTTCACCGGCCAAACCGCTTTCGAGCTTTACTACCAGGCGGACCAGGAAATGCTGCGACCCCAGGACTTCGCGGGGCTCACCGCGAATCAGGTTTATTCCCACCACCGGCAGGGCGTCTACTTCGAGACCGCGCTGGTGAAACAGATTATCTTCAAGGCTGATTACTCTCAAGGAGCACAGCTCAACGTCGTTCCACCCACCGGCCAACTCCCGCTACTGGACAACCTGTCACAAGCCAACGTGAGTCTGGTGGTCCGGCCGGAGCGTCACCTGGGCATTGAGAACACCTACCTGCTGGACCGCCTGGTCGACCGCTCGACCGGTGAGAGCGTATTCAACGATGATATCATCCGGTCCGTCTGGACCTGGCAGTTCAACCGCAAACTGTCAGTCCGTGTTATCCCACAATACAACTCAGTCCTGGCCAATCCCGCGCGTACTTCATTAGGCACGAGCAAAAACTTCAATACGGATTTCCTCCTGACTTACCTTCTGAACCCCTTCACGGCCCTATACATCGGCTATAACCGGAATATGGACAACCTCGAACTGCTTCGTTATACGCCTTACAACCAACTCCTGCGCACCCAAGGTCTGTTGCCTGATGGCCACCAGTTTTTCGTGAAGTTCTCGTACTTGTTCAACTTCTGATCGGCAAGGCGTGGCCCGGCTGGCTGCTTGGACAGCAGGCTTGGAATCCTGTTCCGCCTTATGATTCCGGAGGAGTACCGGACGCCGTAGTGGCTTCACCCGGCAACCGAGCTGTTGGTTGAGCCTTAGCCAGTATGAGCAATTCTGACTGGCTCCTATGCAAATTCTTCCCAGCGCTCACCCACCCATCCGCAAACCGTACCTCTGGCAGCAGATTGATTTAAAAGGGCTTACAAGGCGTTGGAGGAGAGGGGCAACTCTGGCAATGCAGATGCTATATGAGAGTCGGGGCACCTCCAGATCATGAATACCTGATGCAGGTTCTCAGCTATGGTGATCAGGCCGGCTGTTTGAGGTGGCATTAGAGCGCAGCAATGGCCTAACGAGATTCAAGCTCCACCATCACGCACGCCAGCACAGCTTTTTAACCGCGCTGGCTCCCCGAAACACTGCGGCTGCCCTTCGGTCAAGGGCAGCCGCAGCTCGCCCTCGCCTCTAAACAAAACGTCGGCAAGCCAATCGATCTGCGCCATTAAGTGCCGCAGGTGACGTCCGCTATCGGCGATCACAAGCCGCCGCCCGGAAGCGGGAACACCGCTCCTGCAGTCTCAAGTACGACGGGCACAGGCGGGACGGATTGGGGGGGCATAGATCCTCCTGCGACGCTCCTGTTCAAGTGCGCAATTCTTGTTGCAGCGCTGGGAAATCGGGCATAAGATGGACACCAAGTCCGCCAGTGTGAGGGCCGTCATGACAGTCAAAGATTTGATCCAGTCTCGCGCCGAGGTTTTTTCGGTATCTGAAGATTTCACCGTGCACGATGCCGCCCGCTACTTGCGAGATAAGCAGGTCCGCTCCGTGGGGGTCCTGAACCGTCAGGGCAAGCTCGTGGGAGTTGTATCGCAAAGCGATATTTCTGACAAGGTGGCGGCCGAAAACAAGTGTCCGGCCTGGATGCGGGTTTCCGAAGTGATGAGCATTAACCTGGTTGCCGTCCCGCCGGGGACGCACCTGGATGAGTGCGTACTATTAATGGAAAAACATGCGATATACCATCTGCTGGTCGTCGACGAAGGCGAGAATTTTCGCGGGATGATTTCCGCACAGGACCTGCTCCGGCTCATCGCCTCTGATGAGAAGGCGCGTGCCGACATGCTGGAATCCTTTATATTCTCGCAACGCTAGGCAGGATT
>PMYF01000814.1:11576-11881 GCA_003171295.1 Acidobacteriota bacterium
GCGAAGGATCTCGCTCTGCGCATTTTCATGGCAATGCGAGATTCCTCGTCGCCTGCGGCTCCTCGGAATGACAGTCCCGACGGGTTTCTCCGCAGCCTGTCGCACCCTGGCGCTGGCAGGATGGCGGGCGATCAATTCCCCAACAACTCATCCGCGAGCGCGCCGGCGTCGTAGACCTTCCGGAGCACTTCGATCATCGCGGCGCTGTGGACGGCCACGGCCCGGTTGTTCTCCTCGTTGTAGACATAATCGCCCACCAAGCCTTCGATGTTGCCGTCAAAGATCAGGCCGACCAGTTCGCCTTG
>PMYF01000814.1:11920-32526 GCA_003171295.1 Acidobacteriota bacterium
ACAGAGTGGTTCGCACCGGAGCTATCGTACCGTTCATGGGGTACCCCTTGACGGTCCCAAAGGTCAGCCGCAGCGTAAATGTGGCATCGGGATACAAGGACTTCCCATAGGCAGCGAAACGTGCCTTGCCGATTTTCTCGCCGGCCTTCATCTCGACGCTCTGCACATTGTCTTCGTGCCACTTGATCACCTCGCGGCCGAAAGGATCGGCATGGCGTGCCAGCATGACCAATGGATCCGTGGAGGCCTGCACGGCTGCCTCCCCCCCCTCCACCAGCGACTTTCGGAAGGCCGGGTCGGCAAGCTTGGTCCCGGCCACGGCCTCCTTTGTCACGGCCTCCGGTGAACGTCCGTTCAAGACGGCCTTGATGAACGGGTCATCCGGCCCCAGCCCGTCAAGCGCGAATTGCAACGAACCGGTGAGCATGGCCTCCTCGAATCGGGGATAGATCGGAGCCGGGGAAAAGAGGCGAAAGCGCACAGATTCAAGTTGGGCTTCATGGAACCCGTCGAGGCGCACACCGTCGGGCTTTTTCAATTCCGTCACCAAGCGCACGATGCTCAGCGCCAAGCCCGGCAGGCGGTATCCACCCAGCGACCTCCGCCGGTGTGTTTGTACTACCTCCCTTTCCTTCGCTTCGGCCTGGGCGATGGCGTCCCAGGCTCCGCCATAAAGCTTCTGCCACTCGGGCTTGTTCGCCACCAGCGCCCGGAAGTCCGCCTCCTCCTTTTGCTTCTTGGCGATAAGGCTTTTGTCTGCCAGGCCCTCGACGCGGCCGCGGAAAACTTTGAGTGCGTTCTCGGCCCCGAAGATGAGGGTCATGGCCTGGCGCGCCTCCTCCGGTCCCAGGGCGGAGTACTTTCGCGCCACCTCCAGGCGTTGATTCAGAAGCTTGATCGTAAGCGGCAACAAGTAGTCACGCTCCGTCTCAATCTGGGCCATGGTGTCGAGCCGTGCCGTCGAGCCGGGATGGCCGGAAACAAAGACCAGTTCCCCGTTCGCCGCGCCGCCTTGATTCCACTTCAGATGGTCCTTGCTGTCGACCGGCTTGTCCTTCTCATACACGCGGAAGAGAGCAAAGTCGATGTCATAACGCGGATAGGTGAAGTTGTCCGGGTCGCCTCCGAAAAAGGCGATTTGCTGCTCGGGAGCGAATACCAGGCGGATATCCGTGTACTTCTTGTAGCGATAGAGCCAGTATTCACCGCCCTCGTAAAGCGTGACCACGTCAGAGCGCAAGCCGGTGCTATCCAAACTCTCTTTTTCGATTTTGGCGATCTCGGCTTTGCGCGCCTTGAGCGCCACCTCATCACTCATGTCAGACTTCACGCTGTCTTGCATTCGTTTCGTCACGTCCGCCATCGATACCAGAACGTTCAGCTCCAGGTCAGGGCACCTCAGTTCCTCCGCCGGCAAGCGCGCATAAAACCCATCGGCGACGTAGTCCTTTTGCGGCGAAGAAACCTTCTGCAACTGGCCCAAGGCGACGTGGTGGTTCGTCAATACCAGACCGTGGGGGCTGACAAACGAGCCGGAACCTCCGTCGTTGAACCGCACGCTGGCCAGGCGGATGTGATCCAGCCACGCCGCGGTGGGAGTGAAGCCGTAGCGTTCCTGGAGCTGGTGGAGGGGAGGATTATCCAGAGTCCACATCCCTTCATCAGCACGACTCCCATCCACTCTGAGCAGCGTTGTCCCTGCAACTGCCAGGAGGCAGAAAGCCAGAACTTTTCCGAAGAGCCGGCGAATGTCCATGACGAGACCTCTCAATACAGGATCTTAAGCCTTCCGAAACTCTGCATGGTGCCCTCTAAGCTCCCCTAAGTCAAGCCGGTCTGGTTCATCCCGAAGCGCGGAGGAAACAGCCGGGGGAGTTGCTGGGAATCCAGGGAGGGGTACCGGAGAGCACAATGCGTCATTGCTTACCGAAACTTGCTTGAGTATAATTTATGCTTACCGCGAGATTCTAGACGGAGCAAATGACGATGGCGGAAATGGATCAAGCTTTAACTGTAGCCAAAGTTGTCGACGAGATGCGCAAGGCCGGGACTGCTCCCACGGACCAAAGTTTGAATCGTTTGGCGGCGCAAATCTCGGGCGGATTCAAAGCGAAGAAGGAGGAAGTTGCCATCCTGCGCCTTTCGGCAGACGGCAAGGTCCTGAGTTTTCTCTTCCCCCTCAAGCTCTCTGTCATGGGAGCCATTCCCGTTACCACCACGCACTCGCTGGCGGCAAAGACCATTCGCGACAAACGCGGCGAGATCGTGAACAACTTTCCCACTTACAAGCACCCGACAATATTTGAAGCCATCGACCTTTCCGAGCAGGAAAAAGCCCTGCCCATTCAAAAGATCATGAGTTCGCCGATGCTCGTGGATGGCAAGGTTTTGGGAGTGATCCAGATCAGCCGGAAGGCACGCGGCGGTGAACCGATCGGCCCCGATTTCACTCCCGCGGATCTGGCGCTCCTTACGACGGTAGGAACAATCCTGGGAAGATTCTTGGCCGAGCTACCCGCTCCTCCCTCAGTCCCTCCCAAAAGCTCCCCCCAGGCCTAAGTGGAGTGTCTGGGAAGTTGGGGGGAAGAACGGCCCTCCCGCCCAGGTGCATGGCTCCCGCCCAACGGCAAGTCCTCTTCCCGCTCCGCGGTCGCGATAACACCATGTCCCACTCCTCGACCAAGGAGGGGCCAGAGGGGATGAGCTCCGGAATTGCGAACACCGGGCGACCACCTCTGACCTCCCCCCAAATCTGAAAGGGGAAGTGCACGCTTAGTCGTAATACTCCAGCCCCAANNGGGTAGAGGTGTGGGGCGCACATGGGACTCTTGAAGTAGAAGGAGAGCCACTCCTGAATACCTTTGCGCGCCAGTTCCGGGCAGCGCTGGGCGAGATCGAGGAACAAGACTAAATCGAGCACCAGGGGTGCAGCCAGGATGGAATCGCGACACAGGAAGTCCACCTTGATCTGCATGGGATAGCCCAGCCAGCCGAAGATGTCGAGGTTGTCCCAGCCTTCCTTGTTATCGCGGCGGGGCGGGTAGTAGTTGATGCGCACTTTGTGGTAGAAGCCCTTGTAGAGCGACGGGTAAAGGTCGGGTTGCAGGATATATTCCAGCACGGAGAGCTTGCTCTCCTCTTTCGTGCGGAAAGAGTCCGGGTCGTCTAGCACTTCGCCGTCGCGGTTGCCCAGGATGTTGGTCGAGAACCAGCCCTGCAGGCCCAGCAGGCGCGCCTTCAAGCCCGGCGCCAGGATGGTCTTCATCAGCGTCTGGCCGGTCTTGTAATCCTTGCCACATACGGGGACGCTGTTCTGCAGTGCCAACTCCAGCAGGGCAGGGATATCGGCGGTCAGGTTCGGCGCCCCGTTGGCGAAAGGAACGCCAAGTTTAAGCGCGGCGTAGGCATAGATCATGCTGGGCGCGATGTCGGCGCTGTTGTCGCGCAAGCCCTTCTCGAACGCCGCGAGCGAACGGTGTACCGGTCGCGGTTTCAGGAAGATCTCCGTTGAGCCACACCAGATCATGACCAGGCGCGACAGGTGATTCTGCTTCTTGAATTTCTGGATGTCGTCCATCAACTGCTCGGCCAGGTCCATCTTGTGCTTGCCCTTCTTCACGTTTTCGCCGTGCAGGTTCTTGACGAATTTCTGCTCGAAGACAGCAGGCATGGGGCGAATGCGCTTCAGGAGGTTCTTCACAGAATCTACCAGCTCGTGCTCCAGCACGCCCGCGTGGAGGGCCGCTTGATAGGCGTCGTCCTTAAAGAGGTCCCAACCCCCGAAGACCAGGTCATCAAGTTTGGCGAGAGGGACAAAGTCCTTGATCAGCGGAGTTCGCTTGTCGGTGCGCCGGCCCAGCCGGACAGTCCCCATCTGGGTCAGCGAGCCAATGGGCAAGGCTAGTTTCCGGCGGATGGCTTCCACACCGGCAATAAAAGTCGTGGCCACGGCTCCCATCCCCGGGATCAGGACGCCGAGTTTTCCTTTGGGTGCTTCGATGCTTACAGGCTTGCCGCTCACGGTGTTTTTCCTCCTGAGCCTTTAAACGCTCGTGCAAATTCTTTCTTCGATGCGGGCAACGCAATTCTGCATCATCACGCGCCCTCCCGGCCGGCGCAGGGTGGCATCGACCCGCCGCTGGTCATTTTTTCAACCCTTACAACGGATACGGCAGTCGTCAGACGAAACGAAGCATCATGCGCCAAGCGTCCGGAAAATGCAACGAGATTTCGAGCCCGCAGAATCGCCGCCTCGGTCCGATCGGAAAGCTGGGGGTATTCGTGAGGACTCGAGGAGACCCTCGGGGAGCCGTAGGCGGGGCAAGCGGCCTCTGCTATAATATAGGGCGTATTGTTCAATGGTTAATTACGTCCATGCCCAGTTCATTTCCGCGGCTTACCGTCCGTGACGCTTTTGGCAATCAACGCGAGATTGAGATTTCCCGTACGCCTTTCACCCTTGGCCGGCAGAGCGACAACGACCTGGTGCTGCTCGACAGCCGCATTTCCCGTCGCCACGCGCGCCTTCTGAAGGATGCGCAAGGCTATGTGCTGGAAGACACCGACAGCACTCACGGGACGTTCGTGAATGGCGAGAGGATTGTGGGGTCGCAACGGCTGAAGCCGGGCGACCAGATCAGTCTGGGGGTGACGGATTCCTACGCGCTGGCGTTCGGCGTGGAGGAAGCCGTGCTGCCGGGCCTGCTCGAAAAGTTCGAGAGGGTCGGGGAGCAAAGTTCCGCTCCGCAACTCCACCACCTGGGCCTGCTCCTGCAAATGGCGCAAATGTTGCTGCGCGCGCCGGCGCTGGAAGAGGTGCTCACGGCGCTGGTGGACTCCGCCGTGCAGCTTGCCAATGCCGAGCGCGGGCTATTGTTCCTGAAGGAAGAGAGAGGTGACCTACAGTTGCGCCTGGCACGCAGCAAGGGAGGCGGCCACCTGGAAACGAGCCTTAGCGATTATTCCCGCACCGTGGTGGAGCGTGTGGCGGCATCCGGACAGGAAGTGGTGATTCTCGAAGAAGATGCCTCGGGTCGCACACCGCTCGAGACTGGCATCATCCGCACCGGAGCGCGGGGCATTGTGGCGGTCCCGCTGCAGAAGCTGCCCATGACGGAATCGCTGGGCGAAACCTTTGTGGGAGCGGCGCCGGAGTTGTTGGGCCTGCTCTATCTTGACATCCGGTCCCACGCCGCCGCCGTGACCGGACTCGACCGGCAAGTGCTGCAGACGCTCGCCGTGGAGGGCGCGACGGTGATTGAGAACGCCCGCATGTTCCGTCTCGCCCGCCAGCAGGAACGCCTCCAGCACGAGATGTTTCTGGCGCGAAATATCCAGGTGGGATTGCTGCCACGGCAGTTGCCCCAGAGCGACTACTTCCAGGTTTTCGCTGTAACCACCTCCACTGAAGCTGTGGGCGGCGACTATTATGACATGCTGCAACTACCCGACGGTCGCTGGGGCTTTGCCCTGGCCGACGTCTCCGGCAAAGGCCTGCCCGCCGCCATCTTGGCCGCGAGCTTGCAAGGTGCCTTCGGCGCCGTCGCCGCGGGGTCTCCGCCCCTGGCCGAACTTTTCGCGCGCGTCAACGATTACCTCTGTGAGCGGACACCACCGGAAATGTTCGCCACCGTCCTTTACGGCGTGCTGGACCGGCCAGGAGTTTTTGAGTTCGTCAACGCTGGGCACATCCCACCCCTGATCGTGCGCGCCCAGGGCGGAGTGAAGCAAACTGACTCTTCCAATTTCCCCTTGGGACTCTTCCCGCACGTAGATTTCCAGGCGGATTCGGTGCAACTCCAGCCCGGCGACCTGATCGTGACCACTTCCGACGGCGTCACGGAAGCGCGCGATGCCATCGGGGGGCTGTTCAGCGACGCCCGCTTGCTTAACCTCCTTGAATCCTGTTGTGGCCAATCGGCCGAGGAGGTGTGCCGGGCCATCCTAGCCAGTGTGCAGGAATTTGTCGGCGCTGCCCCGCAATCTGACGACCTCACCGTGTCGGTGGTCCGTTACTGGCCAACCTGACGCCCAGCCTGCCGGGGGCATCCTTTTCCTCTATGGAGGAGTCATGCATGGACCCGCTGAACCAACGCGACGTACACTGATCGAGAAGCCCGCGCGACCGATGGGCGCTCACCTGAGGAACTTCCATGACCAGACGCCGAGTGGCTATTGCCCTTTTTTCCGTGATTTTGTGGTGTATTGAAACATCCTTCGTGCCCCGTATGAGCGCCAACAACCCCACCAGTGCTCCCTCCGAAGAATTCAACCGGCTGGTCGACGATTACTTCGACGCTCACTTCCAATTCCATCCCTCGGAAGCAACGGCAGCGGGCTTTCACCAGTACGACACGAAGCTTGAGGATTACTCCCGCGTGGCGCGTGAGGCAGAGAGCGCCAAGCTGCGAACCCTTGCCGCGAGGTTTGAGCAGATCAACCCCGCGCAACTTTCCGGCGCTAGCGCCGGCGATTTCGCCTTTCTCGCCAGCACCATTCAGGGCCACCGGCTGGACATCGAGACCCTGCAAATGTGGCGGAAGGACCCGAACTTTTACACTTCCGGGGTCACCGAAAGTATTTTTCTCATCATCAAGCGTAACTATGCTACGCCCGAAGAACGGCTGCGGTCGGTCATTGCGCGGGAACGCCAGATTCCCGAAGCGCTCATGATCGGCCGCCGCAACCTGGAGAACCCACCCCGGATCTACACGGAGATCACCCTCGAACAGATGCCGGGTGTCATCGCGTTCTTCCGCGAGGATGTGTCCAAGGCATTCCCGGGAGTGGCCAATGCCGCCTTGCAGGAGGAGTTTCAACGCAGCAACGCCGCCGTCGTGAGCGCCCTCGAAAAATACGAACTCTTTCTCCGGAACGATCTGCTGCCCAGATCGCAGGGGGACTTTCGCATCGGTGCTGAGAATTTCCGGCAGAAGCTCCTGCTAAAGGAAATGGTGGATACGCCTCTCGATCAATTGCTCAAGATCGGTTACGCCGATCTGCGCCGCAACCAGGAGAGGCTGCAGGAGACGGCCGCCGCGATCAATCCCCAGGCCAGTCCCCGCGACGTCCTGGCCGCACTCGAGAAAGACCACCCCGCGCCGGACAAACTCCTGGAGACATTTCGCGGACTGCTGGCTGGTTTGCGCCAATTCCTGGAGGCCAGAAAAATCATCACCATCCCCTCCCGGGTTTTTCCCATCCTCGAGGAAACACCGCCTTTCATGCGCGCCACCACCACGGCGTCCATGGACACGCCCGGCCCTTACGAAACCCAGGCGACGGAGGCTATGTTCAACGTGACGCTTCCCCAGCCGAACTGGTCGCCGCAGCACATAGAGGAATGGATGCAAGGCTTCAACCGTGGCACCATCCTGAGTACCGCCATTCACGAGGCCTATCCGGGCCACTACACCCAGTTCCTGTGGGTGAACCGCCTGACCTCCAAAGTGCGCAAGCTGCTTTACTGCGACACCAACGCCGAAGGTTGGGCACACTACACGGAGCAGATGATGTTGGACGAGGGCTTCGGGGACGGTGATCCCAAGCTGCGCATGGGACAGTTGCAGGATGCACTTCTGCGCGATGCCCGCTTCATCGTAGGTATCGAAATGCACACCGGTAACATGTCCTTGGATCAGGGCAGGGAGTTCTTTGTCCGCGAGGGATGCCAGGTTCCCGCGGTGGCCGACCTGGAGGCCAAGCGCGGGACCACGGATCCCACCTATCTGGTGTACACCCTCGGCAAGCTGCAGATCTTGAAGCTGCGCGAGGACTACCAGAAAAAGCTCGGCGCCAGATATACCTTGCAGGATTTTCACGACCGCTTCATGGAACAGGGCGGGGTCCCGCTCGGGATCGTGCGCAAGGCATTGCTCGGCGACGACAGCTCCACCCTGTAAGAATTCTTGGTTTATGATTTCGGAAGAAGGAGACAGGCGTGGTGTCAGTCATCCAAAATCCAAAATTACAACACGGCGCTTAAAAGTCGCGCGCACTTCTGATAGAGTCACGGGGCCAGTCGATCAGGCCCCCTGGGCATGTCGCGGCTGGCGGCAATCCACGCTGATGGAAAGGAGCCCTGGAAATGAAATACCGCAGGTTCGGACGCACGGGCTGGATGGTAAGCGAAGTGGGTTACGGCATGTGGGGCATGGCGGGCTGGACCGGCTCCAGTGACCCCGAATCGCAACAATCGCTGCAACACGCCGTGGACTTGGGCTGCAATTTCTTTGACACGGCATGGGCATACGGCGATGGCCACAGCGAAAAGCTGCTCGGCTGGCTGGTGCGCAATAACGCCGGGAAGAAACTCTATGTGGCCACNNCCTCCCGATCACATCGACCGCTACGTGCACTCCAGTCTCGAGAACCTCGGCCTCGAGAGCTTCGACCTGATCCAGTTCCACACCTGGGAAGATTCCTGGTTGGAGGATGACCGCTGGGTAAAGAAACTCGAAGATCTGCGCCGCCAGGGACTATTCCACGCCGTGGGCGTCAGCATCAATCGCTGGGAGCCCTGGAACGGCGTGCGCGCGGTTGAGTCAGGCCTGATTGATGCCGTGCAGGTCATCTACAATATTTTCGACCAGAACCCCGAGGACGAACTCTTCCCGGCCTGTGCGGCGAAGGATGTGGGCGTCATTGCGCGGTGTCCGTTTGACGAGGGGTCGCTCACCGGCACGCTCACGCTCGAAAGCACGTGGCCCCAGGGCGACTGGCGCAACACCTACTTCGTGGCCGAGAATCTGAAAGCCAGCGTGGCCCGGGCGGAAGCGTTGCGTCCGCTCCTTCCCGCGGGCACGACCATGCCGGATCTGGCTCTGCGCTTTATCCTCGGCAATTCGAGCGTGAGCACGATTATCCCCGGCATGCGCAAGGTAAAGCATGTGGATGCAAATGTGAGCGCCAGCGACAAGGGCGCGCTGCAGGGGAACCTGTATGCGGAGCTGCGCAAGCACCGTTGGGACCGCAAGCCGACCCGGTGGTCGCAGTAAAGGTGACGTGCCGCGGGTGGCCATTGCGGGGGTCTAGCAGGCTGCGGAATAACTCATAGGCGCTGTCATTCTGCGCGAAGTGAAGAATCTCTGTATTTGTAGAATCAGGCAAATGCGGAGATCCTTCGTCGCCTGCGGCTCCTCAGGATGACAGTTTGGGCGGTTTTTCAGCAGCCTGCTCGACGGGGCATTGCCCGCTTTAGCGCCGCTCGATGAGCATTATTGAGAATTCAAAGCCGCCGGGGGGATTGCCACGGCTACCCTCGTATGCACGGATTATCATAACCACAGTCGGAGGGGGAGCTTACTCATGGAGAAGAAACCCGAAATCAGTCGCCGCGAGTTTCTGAAAGACGCGGCAATTACCGGCGCCGGGGCGGCTGTGCTGGGAGGGCTCGCTCCCGCGCGCATATTAGGCGCCAACGACCGGATTCGTGTCGGCGTTCTCGGCACCGGCGGCCGCGCTCAATACCTGATGACGCTGTTCAAAAAAGTCCCCACGGTCGAACTTGTGGCCATCTGCGACGTCTACGCGCCGGCGCGCGCCCAGGGCCTGGAGATTGCTGGCCTCCAGGCGCAGTCTTATCTCGACTACCGCGAGGTGCTGGACCGCAAGGATATTGACGCCGTCGTCATCGGCAGCCCCGACCACTGGCACAAGCAAATGCTCATCGACGCCGTGCATGCCGGCAAAGACGCCTATTGCGAGAAGCCCATCATGCATTCGATCGAAGAAGGCGCGGAGATGGTGCGCGCCGTGGACGAAACCCCCCGCATCGTCCAGACCGGCACCCAGCAACGCAGTTGGGAACACTGGATTCTCGGCAAGCAGATCGTCGCTTCCGGCAAGCTCGGCAAGATCACCATGGTCCATACCTATTGGTATCAGAACTATTATCTGGGGTGGAAAGGGATGCCCGAGGTCAACCCNNCTCTGGTGGCGCTGGTATTGGGATTTCGGCGGCGGCATCCTTACGGACCTGCTCACGCACTGGATTGACGTCATCCAGTGGTACATGGAGCAACCCGCCCCCAAGACCGCCACCACCGTGGGCGGCCTTTACCGCATGAAGTGGCAGTGCCCCGACACCGTCACCGCTGTTTATGAGTTCCCCGGCGACTTCATGGTGACCTTCACCGGGTCCATCAACAGCGGCGTGGACGACGGTGGCATCGAATTCTGCGGCAGCGAGGCGACACTCAAAATCGACCGTGCCCGCCTGGCCGTGTATCCGGAAGGCCTGGCATCGGTGCCCGGCACACTCGCGCCGGAGCCGGAAATCCTGGTGCGCTCCGAGCACGATGGAGCGCTTGATAATGTGAAGAACTTCGTGGATTGTATGCGCACGCGAAAACCTCCCAATGCCAATATTCACGCAGGCTTCGAGGCGGCGCGGACATCCTGGATCGGCAACCTCGCTCTGAAGCACGGCATGAAAGTCGCCTGGGACGGTGTGAAAGGCAGGGTGGCATGATGAGACGCACGCTTCTCTCTCGGAGGGCGGCCAGAGGCGTGGGAATTCTGTTTTTCCTGGCCGTATTTGTGGGGCTGCAGCTTCGCGCCGAGGAGCCGACTCCCTCCAAGGCCATCTACAATACATTCAGTGACGAGGAAGAGATGGCGACGGGCCGCAAGGCGGCGGAGGAAACCGAGAAACAAATGCCGATATTGGACGCTCCGCTGCTGACGCGATCCCTCAATGACGTGGGCCAGAAAGTGGCCCAGGCTTCCCGCCGGCCCCGACTCCAATACTCTTTCAAAATAGTGAATACTGACTCGGTTAATGCCTTCTCACTGCCCGGGGGATACGTCTACGTCCATCGCGGCATCCTCGACTTCGTCCTGAACGAGAGCGAGTTGGCAGGGGTGCTGGCCCACGAGGTCGGCCACGTGGTGGCTTACCACAGCATGAACGACGTGGCGCGGCGCGCGCTAGTCGACCGGGGGATCTATGAAGGCAAGAAGGCCGGGTTACTCAGCGATCAGCAGGTCACCGATATGATGGAGCGGTACGGTGGGCCTATTCTCCTCTTCGTGGACCGCAAATTCAACCGCGAGGAGGAGTCGGAAGCCGACATGTTTGGTTTCTACAACGCCATCCGTGCCGGCTACGACCCGCAAGGACTGATTGCCACGCTGGGGCGGCTCAGCAAGTTCACGGGAAATCCCACGCTCGTGGAGGGTTTGCTCATGAACCACCCGCTCCCCCGCGAACGGGTCCAGGCGCTGCGCGAGGAACTGAAGCAGAATCCGCCTCCGACAGGTCTTGAGAAAGACAGCCTGGCGTTCCGGGCCGCCAAGCTGGGGATGAAATCACTGCCGCCGGCTCCGCCGCCCCTGCCGAAAAAACCGACCCAGTGAAGCCGCACCTCGGCTGGGGGCGCGCCAGCTTCCGAGCCGCCCGCACGCGCAATCGAGCGCACCGATCCCGGTCAATAAAATACCCAGTTTAAAATCACCAATCCCACGGCGACCACCCCCGCGAAGATCCACGCGCCCTTCATGCCCGAACCGTCGCGCCCGGCCTCGCCCGCGCCTGACCGGTACACCAACCCTGCCAGTTCCGCGGCCGGCTTTCGCGGTGTCACCAGGCTCACGCCGGCGGTCACCAGGAAACAGACGCTCCACGCGCACATGGCGCCGTAAAAGTTGGCCGCCATATCGCTGCCGTAAGGCAGCCAGTGAAAATGATAAGCGAGGTAATGGGCCAGGCCCGCCAGGGTCCCCGCCACCAACCCCACGAAGCCGCCCGCGGGCGTCGCCCACAGCGTAAACATTCCCAGAAGGAATGTCGCAAAGAGGGGCGCGTTAAAGAACGAAAAGAGCAATTGGACATAGTCCATCAGGTTGTTGAAGTGGAGAACAATATAGGCCGTCCCGACGCTAAGCAGGACTCCCGCGATCGTGGCCGTGCGGCCCACGGCGAGGTAATGACGGTCGGACCTGCCCCGCACCCAGTACGCCTGATAAAGATCGTATGTGAAAACCGTGTTGAAGGCCGTCACGTTCCCGGCCATGCCCGACATGAAGCTGGCCAGCATGGCCGTGACACCCAGACCCAGCAGCCCATGCGAGTAATAACGGGCCATCAGGGTGGGCAGCGCCAAATCATATCGCGCTGTTATACTTTGAGGATAAAGTGCCACCGCGAACAGCCCCGGCAGCACCACGAGGGCGGGAAAAAAGAGTTTGACCACCGCCCCCAGCAGTGGCGTTTGGACGGCAGCCGCGGCGCTTTTCGCCGCCAGGGCGCGCTGGATCAACAGGAAATCCGTGCACCAATATCCGAAGCTCAAAACGAATCCCAGCCCCAAAACATTCCCGACGCCGTCCATGGCCGCGCTGAAAGGGCTGGCCACGGGCAAGCCTTTCCAGGTGTGGCTGAGGGCGGGTGGCAGTGCGTGCGCCAAGCCCGTCCAACCGTGCATCTCGCGCAGGCCGTAAAACACCAATGGCGAAAGCCCCGCCACAATCAGAATGAACTGCAGCACCTCGTTGTAGATTGACGCCGTCAGGCCGCCCAGCACGATATAGACCAGCACCACAGCAGCCCCCACACAGGCGCTGGTCGCGAACCCCCAACCCAGCAGGGTCCCCAAAACAATGGCCATGGCGTAGAGACTGATACCGCTCACCAATACCATCATGGTGGCGAAGGCCAGAGCGTTGAAGGCCCGCGTGGCTTCTCCGTAACGCATTTTCAAGAATTCCGGTACGCTGCGCACCCGGCTTCGGTAATAGATGGGCATCATGAACAGCGAAAGGAACAACATGGCGGGGATGGCCCCCAGCCAATAGAAGTGATTAGCACGGGCGCCATACTTGGCGCTCGTGGAAATCATGCCCATGATTTCCAGCGCGCCGCAGTTGGCGGCGACAAAGGCGATGCCGGTCACGGCCACGGGGAGCGAGCGTCCCGCCAGGAAAAAGTCCGTGGTGGAGACCATCCGCCGTCGCAGGCGATATCCGACGAAGAGGATGGCGAGGAAATATCCGGCAACAATCGCGTAATCCAGCACATTGAGACCGAGAGGATGCAAGCAGTCGACTCCTATAGGGCGCGCCTCCCAGGGCCCGCCGCAGACTCGGGCGCCGGGAACTCAGGCGTGACGCGGCCCGCGGACAATTCGGGCAGGAAGAGTAATGATGGCTCTAAGCAGTTCAAACGCGCCGTCGACGGCAATCCCCAACAGCCGAAACGGGAGCAGCAAGATCCAGACCAGCGGGTAAAGCACGAGTGCCAGGAGCGCCAGCGGCCAGCACAAAAACAATAGGATACACCAGAGCAAGAACCTCATCATGCGGATTGCCTCCCAGGGAAATCGCTCCCTATTCTACGCGGGAAAGGCGCCGAGTGCGCCAGCAGTTTCTGCACGACGACTTTTCCGATGGCACCGAAACCGCCCGTGATCAGTATTGCCTGGTACTGCAGACCATCCTGAGCAAATGCCATGGTTTCCCCTCGCTGCCCTGAATTCAGATGGTCCCTGGAGAGTGAGATCATAGACCCAGAACCATCCGCCAGGCGGCGGGTATACACCCAGCGAGGTAGTGTCCTAATTTGAAGAGCTACCCTTGAGGGAGTCGTAAAGGGGGTCGGAGCTTTAGCTCCGACATGGTCGTCCACACGCCGTCGGGGGCTTTAAGCCCCTGAAGCTTCAGGGCCTGAAGGCCCTCTTTGAAGCCTGGGCTATTGTCGGACCTGAAGGTCCGACCCCCTTTCCGATAGTCACGCAGCCATATTGGGACACTACCATCCACCGAATGTTGCTTTACTTTCCTGGTTTTCTTTGGTATTTGGCTGCTTACGAAAGCATGGGGTGTACCGAATCATGAGAATCACAGACATCAGAACCCTCGTCGTTTACGCCCAAATGCGCAATCGGGTGTTCGTCAAGGTGGAGACGGACGGACCGTGGCGTTTCGATGTGGTTAAGGCCCACCTGGAGACCAAAGAGTGTTACTGGTTGCCCATCGGGGAACCAGGATTGGGCGCCGAGATCGACGAAGCTGAAGCACGCAAGCACCCCTTCGAGCAGGAAGTGTTCCACCAAAATGTCTTCCACGCCGACGGTTCGGTGGCCGAATGGTGAAGTCCACATTTGTTGTAGTTTTCAATTTCATCCTTGATCGTTTCTCGCCTCGTGGGGGTCTCCACATTCATGAATAATCATTTCTGGCTTGGAATGGCCGTGATACTTCTCAGTGGCCTGATGAACGGCGGGTTCTCACTACCCATGAAATACTCCCGGAGTTGGAAGTGGGAGAATACCTGGCTGGTTTATTCCCTAGTCGCGTTATGCCTGGTTCCCTGGGCGCTGGCCTTCGGGTTGGTGCCGGGACTTACGCATGTCTATGCGGGCGTGGGGCGACGGGCGCTTCTCCTGCCGGTACTTTTCGGCCTGCTCTGGGGAACTGCCCAGGCGACTTTCGGAATCAGCTTGCGGTTAGTCGGGGTCGCCTTGACCTTCGCCGTCGTCTCCGGACTCGCCAGCCTTTCAGGATCGCTGGTGCCCCTGCTGGCCTTCCATCCCGCTGACCTCCTCCGCCCGCGAGGACTCCTCCTGCTTCTTAGCATCCCCTTTTTGCTCGTAGGCTTGATTCTCTATGCCTATGCCGGCCGCCGGCGGGAGAACGAGCAGGCCACGCAGAATACCGATGCTCCGACACGGAAGAGTCGCTTCTCCACCGGAATGGCCCTGTGCATTTTCACGGGAATCTTCGGCTCAAGTTTCAACCTGGGATTCGCCTTTGGCGGCGACGTGATTCGCGGCAGCATGCAGCAGGGCGCCGGACCTCTCACCTCCACTTATGCCGTATGGGGCCTGGTCCTGGGGACCGGTTTCATTCCGAACCTGGTTTACTGTATCTACCTACTCGCCCGGAATCGCACGGCGAACCTGTTCGGGCAAAGCGGCTGGCCCAGGGAGGCCGCCCTCGCGATCGTTATGGGGTTGACCTGGGTTACGGCGATCCTCACTTACGGAATTGGAGCCACGCTGGTTGGTTCTTACGGAACCTCGATTGGGTTCATGCTGTTCCTCGCCTCTAGTATCCTCTTTGCCAACCTCGCCGGGTTGATAACCGGTGAGTGGAAGGGCACCAGCGCCCGGACCCGGAGGTTCCTCATCGCGGCCGTCGCCTTCATCCTGGTTGCTGTGATAGTTCTAAACCTCGGCGGCCTTTTCTGAAAGCGGCACAAGTGGCGGCAGGGAGGAGTATGCTTCCTGCTTCGCGGCGACTATGCTTATCATCCCCCCTCCGGGTACAATGCAGGGGCTCCTGAGGTCCTCCCTTGACGAAGGTGTTACTTGCCCGGGTGTTCAAGTTGTTCCGCGTGCTGGGCGCGCTGGGACTGGTCGGGGGCGTCACGTTTCTTTACACCCGAGGGGTCAGCGTCAACAACGTGACGGTGGCCCTGACCTTCCTGCTCGTTGTCTTGGTGGTGGCCACGCGCTGGGGCTTGCTGGAAGCACTGGCGGCTTCGGTCGCCGGCATGCTCTGCTTCAACTACTTCTTTCTGCCCCCCATTGGGACCTTGACGATTGCGGACCCTCAGAACTGGGCTGCCCTCTTTGCCTTTGTAGTGACCGCGCTAATCGCCAGCGAACTTTCGGCGCGCGCACAAAAGCAAGCGGCCCAATCCACTCGCCGCCAACGCGAACTGGAGCGGCTCTACACGTTGAGCCGTAATCTGCTGCTGCTCGACAGCCGCGGGCCTCTCGCCCAGCAAATTGCCCATCAAGTTGCGCAGGTTTTTGAACTGCCGGGGGTCGCCTTCTTTGACCGCCTTAGTGACCGCATTCACCGGGCTGGGCCGCATGACATTCCCGTGGAGGACAGCAAGCTTCGGGACGCGGCGTTGCAGGGAACGGTTTTTCACGATGCCGCGGCGAGGACGACCGTCATGCCGATCAACCTGGGGGGTCCACCGATTGGCAGCCTGGGGGTTCAAGGAACGTCGATTTCCGAGGCGGCTCTCCAATCCATCGCCAGCCTCACGGCCATCACCCTGGAGCGTGCCCACGTTCAGGATGTGGCTACGCGGGCCGAAGCCGCCCGGCAGAGCGACGAGTTGAAGTCCACGCTGCTCGACGCCTTGGCACACGAGTTCAAAACGCCGCTTACTCCCATCAAGGCAGCAGTGACCTCCATGCTCTCCGACGGCTGTTCCAGTCCAACCCATCAGGAACTCCTTCACATCATCAACGAGGAAACCGATCGCCTGAACACGATGCTGACCGAAGCCATCCAGATGTCTCGCATTGAAGCAGGCCAGGTCCAGTTGCGCCGGAGTCCCCAATCCATGAGCTCGCTGGTCCGCGCCCAATTGGAGAGACTGGCGGAGAGCCTGGAAGGAAGAAATGTGGCCGTGGAGGTTCCCGAGAATCTGCCCCGGGTGAGTGCCGACCCGGAATTTATCGGCATCGTGATCTGGCAGTTGTTGAACAATGCCATGCGGTACACCCCTCCGGGCAGTCCCCTCACCCTCCGCGCCCATATGGAAGGAAGCGAAGTCGTCGTCAGTCTCGCCGACCGCGGGCCGGGAATTTCCGAGCCCGAGCAGCAACGGATTTTCGAAAAGTTCTACCGGGGGAAAGCGCATCGGGACCGGATTCCGGGCACGGGCGTCGGCCTCACCATTGCCCAGGAAATTGTGCGTGCCCATCACGGGAGAATCTGGGTGGAGAGCCAGCCCGGGAAAGGCGCCAAGTTTTCCTTCTCTGTCCCCTGCGCACCAAAGGAGTCTTCAGCTTGACGAGCGCCAGGATCTTGGTCGTCGATGATGAGCCGCAGATTCGCCGGGTGATGCGCACCACGCTGGTGGCGCGTGGGTACGTGGTCAGCGACGCCCGCAGCGGTGAGGATGCGCTGGAGAAACTTCGCGAGGAACGTTTTGACCTGGTGCTCCTCGACATGAACATGCCGGGGATCGGCGGCATGGAAACCTGCCGCATCATTCGCTCCCAGAGTGATATCCCCATCGTGATCCTTTCCATTCGCAATGCGGAAAAGGACAAAATCGACGCGCTGGATGCTGGCGCCGACGACTACGTCACGAAACCCTTCAGCACGCCGGAACTTCTGGCCCGCATTCGCGCCGCACTGCGCCGAGCGCCACTCGCGAGTCCAGGCGCGCCGGAGGTATTGGATCTGGGCCGTACGGTAATCAATTTCGCCGCCCGCCGAGTTACCATGGACGGCACCGAAGTGCGCCTGACTCCCAAGGAGTTCGACCTTCTCCGTTACCTTGCCAGTAATCCCGAGGTGGCGATTCCCCACGCCAGACTCCTCCAGGCCGTGTGGGGGCCGGATTATGGCGAGGAGGTCGAGTACCTCCGCGTCTTCATCAATCAGCTTCGCAAGAAAATTGAACCCGAGCCATCCCACCCCGAGTATCTCCTCACTGAGCCGTGGGTTGGCTACCGTTTTCACCTGCCCGGAAAAGGTTAGTTGACCAAACGTGCTTACTGAAGGGCTCAGGGTACAATCTGTATTTACGCAAAGAGATTGCCCGCCATCGAGCAAGATTACGGGGACTCAAGAAGGGTTAGGTTCGGCCATTGTCTTTTGAGGATCTTCAACATATCGCGCTGGGGGGGGCAAGAGAATTCTCCAGCACAGCCAATCGAGTGCGCATGTTCCGCAGTTCCTCTTCGCCAAGGTTTTCTGCGCAACCAGCTACAATTCGCCTTCCCCGCTCAGTGAGCGTCCGGCGGATCTCTTGGTCGGTGGTAGTGGCAGAGACGTCACCGAGGGCACGCAGCAGCCGCAGGCTGACCGCGATGTCCGCTTTCGAATACAGGCGAATCTGCTCAAACGCAGAGTCCAGCAGCTGCTCAAAGCTGATCCATGGAATGCTCACGCGAAAGACGCCGGGCGGATCGTAGAGGATGGAGTTTGGCACCTCTCTGGAAGCAAAACGGATCAAGATCCGGCTCAACTGGTCCACGCAGCTAATGGCAGTGGTAGGGTCATTTACGGCGGGCGATATTGCCTTCAGCGCGATGTCAACGATCTGCAAGACCCCAAATTCCACATCCTGCTGCAAAGTTCTGGATGGGCCGAAGTCGAAGGCTTCGCGAATCTCAGCGCTTCCCTCAGGGGGAAGGCGATCCGCCTTCGAGACCATCAGCAGCGGGATTCCTGCTGGAACGAATTGGCCGACTCGCCGGAGAACATGAAGTTTTACCCGGCAGGACTTTGCCAGGACGACGAGCCTCGCGGTGTCGATGAAGCGGATGTAACCGGAGACATCACTCAAGACAGTTGTTTCCCAGATAGTTGACTGAATTGGATCGGGCACTGCCAGGCTGCTCAGCTTTCGGGGCCATGGCATCATCTCATTGATCATAGCCTCAGTCTCAGACGCGATCCGATCCACGATATGGTTCACGCTAATTGCCCGTGAAATGTGATGAATGAAGAAGAGCAGCCATGCCACACAGGCGCCGGCTAGCACCATCGCGCCCAGGACCGTGGCAACCGGTGCGAAAGGGGATGGCAAGGAGCGCGCCGCGGGTAGTGCGGCGATGCAATACGAGAAGGTGCCGAGGAATATGCCGAGGGTCCATTGGGTCACCCGGTCCTTTGTAAAGCTCACGATAATGCGTGGCGAGAACTGCATGGAAGCCAGGGTGAGTGTCATCAATAGAATGGCGAAGACGATAGACACGACGGTCATAATGGAGGAGGCGATTCCTCCCAGGATGACCTGAGCCATTTGGGGATCAGCGTGCGATGGAAACAGCGCCTTCGGCACCCATCCGCTGATGGCGGGAACGGCCTCCTCCAACGACGAGAGAAGTGTACCGGCGCAACCCAAGGTAAGCGCGATAGCCAGCGGACGAATCAGGAAGCCACCACGCAGGTTATATACCAGGCGGCGGAACAATAATCGGAAGCGTTCATTCACAGTTTCATCTGCTCAACTGTAGTAGTTCAGACTTGGTCTGGCAAACGGTAAGAATCCTTTGTGTATGATGTCGAGCCTGAAAGAGCGTTTCTTGCGATCCACAAGAAGCCTAGCAGATTTCTCGTCCTTCGGGATTATTTTGCGCTTGAAGATTTTTTCAGAACCGCGTTCCTAATTCCAGCATTCTGGGTTTTTCACTCCTGCGGCCCTGTTGCTCCAAGGTTCTTCATTACTTGATTACAAAGCCAAACGTCGCGATTCCTCATTGAAGAATGCTGCAGGCCGTGTGGGGGCCGGATTATGGCGAGGAGGTCAAGTACCTCCGCGTCTTCATCAATCAGCTTCGCAAGAAAATTGAACCCGAACCATCCCACCCCGAGTATCTTCTGTCCGAGCCGTGGGTTGGCTACCGTTTTCACCTGCCCGGAAAGGACTAACGAAATCCTGATCAAGTCCTTATGACTTCCTTATGGGTCTGCGTGCAGGATGGTATACGAGGTCTGCGATGGAAACTATATCCGTTGCTAAGCGCGATCTGGCGTCCCCACTCTCCTGGCATGGAAACACTGGACACGATCACGCTGACCAGCATGCCGAGCAGAGGCTGGAAGTCTTTGTGATCTTCACAGACACCCCCGGAACCTTGGCTGCCCTGCAAATGGCTGATCGGCTGGCCAAACGGCTGGAGGCCCGCTTACGGCTGGTCATGCCCTATGAAGTGCCTTATACGCTTCCCTTGACCGAGCCGACAGTGCTGGTGGAATTCCTGGAAGGGCAACTCCGTACTTTGGGTTGCCAGATTCCGATGGAAATCACCGCGCATCTTTATCTGTGCCGCGACAGGCGGCGCACCTTGCAGCTCGTCCTTAAGGCCCGTTCTCTGGTGATCGTGGGCGGCAGGAAACGGTGGTGGCCCACCCCGGCGCAGAGGCTGGCGAGCGCCCTCAGAAAGGACGGCCATCACGTGGTTTTTGCGGAATTGAGGTAAAATCCCATGATTGAACTGCTGGATATGATTCCCATTGTGACATTCTTTGCCGGCGTTTGGGCTTTCAACCGAGCGCGTGACCAGCATGAAGATCGGTGGATGGGCCGGACAACGGCGCGAGATTTGAGGCAAAAGGACTAAGGGGATCGAGGTGGGAAAATATGTTGGACATGGCTTACATCTTAATTGGCGTGCTGTTTTTCGTTGGTTGCTGGATTTTCACACGTGTCTGTGACCGTCTCTAGGGAGGGCTGACCCATGGATTTCATCATTGCCGGCATCGCCGCATTGTTTCTGTTCGGTTATCTGGTTTACGCCCTCTTGCGTCCAGAGCAGTTCTGAGGAGGCTTGCATGACCATGACTGGCTTTGTGTACATTGTTGTGTTCTTTCTGGTCCTGTTGGCGCTGACCAAGCCGCTGGGCCTCTACATGGCTCGCGTTTTCGAGGGCGGGCGCACTTTTCTCCATCCTCTGTTGCGGCCCTTAGAACGGCTCATTTACAGGTTATGCGGCATCCGTGAAACCTCCGAACAGCGCTGGACGCAATATGCAGCATCGGTTATTGCTTTTACCCTGGTCGGTTTCCTGTTTGTTTACGCCATTCAGCGCCTGCAAGGATTACTGCCTCTCAACCCCATGCACTTCAGCACTGCCCATGCTCCCAGTTACGCCACGGCCATGACGCCGGACCTGGCGTTCAATAC
>PMYF01000239.1:0-2576 GCA_003171295.1 Acidobacteriota bacterium
GCAGGTGGCATTGACCAAGCCCCGCACGCGAAACCGGCGCAGTCCGAATTCTTCCTTGAGGCATAAATTCGGAAACTCTGCGACCCGCTTCCGCTCGCGGTAGATGGCTTGCGCCTCCGGGGTCTGCATCTTCTCCACATAGGCGGCCACCACCGGCACGTTCTCGGTGCGCACGATCATCCGCCCCTTCACCCGCTGGCCCGCGGGGACCGGGCAACACTGCGTTTGATGCGGACAAGCACGGCACGGGGAGGGGGCCGCTTGATACCGAGGGCGCCGCACTCCCGCGCGATCGTCCTTCACACTCCGATGGGGCAATGCCTGGCCCACCGGACAAACATAGAGGTCGCGATCCGCATCATAGACAAACTGGGGCGGGTAGAATTCCGCCGACACCCCGCGCTTTTGCCAGTTCTGCTGGCTAGGGGCCGCCTACTTGCCCTCCTCCCACGATCCTCCGCCCAGCAGGTCCACGCCGCGTTTATCCATCTCCAGCACCGTGGCCCGGCTCCCATATCCTTCCTCCACCACCGCCTGTGGGGGGACCACGCCCCTCTGCCGCTGCACCTCCTCCAACCCCGCTTCCAGTTGCCCTTGATCATTGTGGGCCTGCACCACCTGCACCCCAACGATAATATCCTGGGCGGCATCGGTCCTGAGTTGCACGTTATAACTGGGAGCAAAACCGCCTCCCCCCGGCTGTTTCATTTTCCGCGCTTCCGGCTCGGTCTCGCTCGCCCGGCACTTGGCCGGGTCGGTCGCTTCCGCTTCCGCCCGCACCTTCTGCAGTTCCTCCAAACTCTGTTCTAGGCGCTGCAACTTCTCCTGCGCCGCGCGCTCCTGCGCCTTACGCTGACGGGCGCTCTGCTCCGCTTGATCCTGCTGCGGGTCCCCCATTTGCCGTACCCGCTCCCGTGCCTCCTCCAGATGCTGCCGCAGCGTCCCTTCCCGATGGAACGACGCCGGACTGGCCGCCGCCTTCACCTTGGTCCCATCCTGCATCATCCGCTCCAGCGTGATCATCCCCTCGCCCCGCAAGACCGCCAGCACTTGCGCAAACAACTCGTCCAGCGCCGCCTGATGCTCCACCCGGAAGTCCGACAGGCTGTGATGATTCACCCCCTCGCATCCCGTCAGCCACTGGTAGGCAGGATGATATTCGCAACGCCGCGCCACTTCCCGCGCCCAACTCACCCCTGCACTGTAGGCGTAAATCCACAGGCTGATCAGCAACCACGGAGCGTACGCCGGCCGCCCCGCCTCCCCTTCCACCACCTCGATCTCCGCCCGGAACGCGCTCAGATCCAGCCCTCCCACCAACTTCCAAATCGCCCGCGCCGCATGCTCCGGCTCAATCAACCTCTCCACATCCACGGCGCGCAAGATCATCTGTTGCCGGTTCACCCGCTTCAAACGGAGTTCCTTGCTGATGCCCTCTGTCTCTGCTTGCTCTTTCGCTCTCATCCTCGACCGCCTGCCTCCCCCCAGCGCTTGCGAGCGGCTCTTCACTCACTCCCAGCGCTTCGCTTCAAAAACGAGCAATCCAAAATCCATTTCTCCCTCTCCCGCCATCTAGATGCGGAATAAATTCACAGCTTCTTGCGCCGTGGGCCATCGGATGACGCCGCGAACGCGGCTCATACTCCATCTCTTGTCCGCGACACGTTCTGGATTCAGATTGATCCCCCACGAACCCTTGGTTAGAATGCCGTCATGCAGCGACGCGACTTCCTCACCACTATGCTGGGCGGCGTGGCCATGCTGCGGCTCCCACGGGCAGAGGCGCAGCAATCGTCTAGCGAGATTGTCTTCGAGCGGCAGGCAGCAGGCACTCCTCGCAAGGGCCACGTGCTGGCTGCTATCCAGGCGCATTCCGATGACATCCCGCTGTACGCCGCGGGAACGGTAGCCAAGCTCATGCAAGAGGGCTACACCGGCTACATGATTCGCGCCACCAACGATGACATGGGCGACGCCGCGGGGCTCGGGACGGCCGGCAGCATCGGCGAGAACGTTTTGAGGAACGAGCGCGACAACGCCGCAGTGACCAGCATCCTGGGCCTCGAACGCAGCTTCGACCTGAACTACAGCAATCATCGCATGGGCGACGTCTCGCAGAATGAGTTGCAGTGCCGGCTGATTTTTCTCATCCGGTTGCTGAAGATCGATACCGTCATCTGCTGGGACCCCTGGGCGCATGACGAGGAGAATCCCGATCACTACATGGTGGCCCGAGGCGTGGAAGCGGCGTGCTGGATGGCAGGCCGGGCGCACGACTTCCCGGAGCAGTTCGCGGCCGGACTGCAGCCGCATGCCGTGCGCGAGAAGTATTACTATGCGCGGCGACCGGAGATCACTCGCGTGGTGGACATCAGCGCCGTGGTGGATAAGAAGGCGGAGGCCAATCGCGCCAATTTGGCGGAAGGGCCGGCTGGGCATCACGGCTCACAATTACGGGCCGAACTCGCCAAGCGCAACCAGCGCCTGCCGTTGCTGGGTGACGACGACGCTACCGCCGACCGCAATTACATCAAAGAGTTCATTCTTACGCACGACCGGGAATTGGGACGGAAGTA
>PMYF01000239.1:2589-5853 GCA_003171295.1 Acidobacteriota bacterium
GAGGACTACATCCGGCAACATGCCGTGCCGTTGCGGTAGGAGCGCACCGGCGCAGGCTGCGAAAGAACTCTTCCCTGCCGTCATTCTGAGTCCTTCGCTGTCATCCTGAGCGCAGCGAAGGATCTCGCTCTGCCGCTCACGGTAAACTCCGCGAAGTATCTCGCTCTGCGTATTTTCATGGCAATGCGAGATTCTTCCTTCGCTATGCTCAGGACCGCCTGCGGCTCCTCAGAATGACATTCCCGGCGGGTTTTTCCGCAGCCTTTGCAGCCACACACGATCCATCCTCAGCTTGCATCGGCTCTCTGTTTCGTCTGCATCCACCGCTGCCTATGCACGGTTGAAGATTTAGTGATGGGGTCTCTTGAATTCAGGAGTTATTCAACTCATTACGCGTTTTCGCGGCGGGACGTAGAGGTGCCCAGCCGCCCTGGCGCAGAGGTCGACAGAGATTCGCGACAGGCCTCCATAATCTCCATCACATGGTAACTATCTTCGGCAAGGCATCGTTGAGGGGCGTGCCCACCTTCCAGGCAGTCGACGAAGTATTGGAGCTGGGCGACATACATGTCTTCGCTTGAAACGGGCGGTTCCTCGATTTGTCCATTACTCTGGTACATCACCAACCTGCTTGTTGCCTGTTGTCTCTGTTCCACGTTTCCGGCTACTCGAAAGGTATATTCGGAGGAGGCTACAGAACCTATCACCCTTATACCGCATGAAAACGGCCAGGAGTCTGGCAGTAAGTAGCTCGATTCGATCCCCACGACAGCACCAGAATAACGGAGCGTAGTACAAACATGATCCCAACTTCCCGTCGCGGATCGTACGCCCGCTGCGTAAACTTCCTCAGGCGCTCCCAGTAACCAGTAGATGAAATCGACGTCGTGCACTTGCATGTCGAGTAACACCCCTCCACTTTTCTGCGGATCGCGAAACCAGTCTCCCCAGGTAGGGTACTGGGCAAGCCGGTAAGCGGTGATGCCCTGAACCGTTCCGATTTCTCCGCTGTCTACTGCTTGTTTGATACGGACATAGGGCGGCCAGAACCGAAGCACCTGGGCAATCATCAGAACAGCTTTATTCTGGCGGGCCCCTGCGAGCATCCTGTGCGCAGCGGCGAGGTCCAGCGCGAAGGGTTTTTCGCAAAGCACATGCAGTCCTTGCTTGACCGCGGCCAGCACGTGCTCCTCGTGCAGGTAAGTCGGGGTGCACACCACGACGGCGTCCAAGGGAACATCGCGTCCCAAGTCGGAGTAAGTGGCGCAAATGTTGATGTCCGGTCCATAGAGGCGGCGAACTTCCTCGGGGTGGCTGGTGACCACCGAGGCCAGCTTTGCCCCGGCGACTCGCTGAGCTGCTTCACAGTGAATCCGTCCGATGTGACCGAATCCTATGACACCGAGTCTGATCATGTCACCTGCCCGTGGGAAAAGGCTGTCCGACAAATTCCTGTCGGCATTCGTAGATCTTGAGGATGGCGTCAGCGATTCTATCCATGTCTTGCCAGGCCGCCAGGAGTAGTCTGTGTTCCAGCCAGACGGCTTCGCGGCAGGCCCGGTTCCGCATTGGGGCAGAGCGCCTCAAACGTGGCGTAATCGAGGTCTTGTCCGTAGCTTGATCTCGCCAGATCCTCAGACGACTGTGCCGGGCGGCAATTCTCGCAAACCTGACATGAAGGATACCGGCTCGATCATGAACCGTGGCGGCCTGAGAGCCGGGATCTCGAAGTGTTTGTCCAGCACAAGTAACCCGGTTCCCAGGAGGCCAGGTTCGTTGGCCAGCTTTGCGAACCGCAGGGAGAGGCGTTCGACGGAATTCCTCAGGGCTTGCCGTTTTATCACTTGCATGATCTGGTCGAGCAGCCGGTCTCCTGCGGTTTCCAGACGCTGATCCAGAACTACGATGGCCGGATTGAAAAGGTTGACGAGGTTCGATATACCCAAACCCAGGTAGTTGCCAAGTTCTGCGACCACGTTGCCGCAGATCTTGTCTCCCGCACTCGCAGCCTGTAGAACCATCCAGGCCGTTATATTTTTGGCGTCGAAGCCTGTGAGGGAAAGCACCTGTGAATTCGTTCCCTCATCGAGCGCTTTGCGGATCCGCGCCACGATAGCGTTCGCCCCAACGACCGCCTCAAGACATCCAATGCTTCCGCACTTGCAGGCCGGGCCGCCCTCCACGACATGGGTGTGTCCAAACTCGCCCACAGCGCAATCCTGACCATACAAGAGGTGACCATCCACGATGACGCCGGCGCCAATCCCGATGCCGTAGTCAACATAGACCATGTTCTCGCACTTATCTCCGGCCCCGAGCATTCGTTCCGCAACTGTCTTGGCGCGAGTCTTACTCTCGACAACCGTGGGGCTCTTAAACTCCCGTTCGAAGGTCTGCTTCAGGGGAACTTCTTTCCAAAACTCGATGGTCGACGAAGTCGCTGTCACACCCCGGCGACTATCAACAAGTCCTGGATCCGCGATGCCCATTCCCAGGACGGACTCGGTGGGAATTCCCGCCTCGCGAATCACCCTCCGGGCACAGGCTTGCAGTTGCGTCAGAAGTCCTTCCACGCCTCCGGCCAAATTTGTGGGTTCTTTGATGATCTCCCTGATGCGAAGTTGCATGTCGAGCACCCCGGCAACCACCGTCTGCTCATCGAACTCCAGCGCGACCACTGAACCGTAATCACTGTTCAACTGCAGCAGGATCTGCTTGCGGCCCATGGGATTGTCCGAATGGCCCGCTTCGACAAGTCTGCCCTCGACGAGCAACTCCCGTACGAGATCGGAGATCGTGGTTTTCCGGAACTGCGTCAGCTCATGAATCTGCACACGAGACACTGGGCCGAAGCGCCGGACAACCGCTTCGATAATGAGCTTGTCGCGTTCTTTCTTATTATCGACGTGTTTCATCAGCAGGTAACCGCGTGCCCGCTCCAGGGACCGGGAACGACTCCTCAACTGCCGGAGGCGCGCACCCGTGAAGCCCTAATGAGGTGTTCTGTATTTCTACCGAGCCCGTCATAGTATCTTGAGTTTCCGCCCTGAGCAAATAGGAACAGAAAACCCTGAAGAGCTGGCGGGAACATTTTCGACATCACGTGGTGGCTTTTATCAAACATGTCCTGACCACTTTAGCGTCAACTTACGCCGATTCCAAGCCCAGCAGCGTAGGCGCAACAAGATGGCCTGTCAAGAAGACAATAACGCACTCGATATCTAGTATAGACATTTATGTCCGTTATGCCGAATAAAATACATG
>PMYF01000063.1 GCA_003171295.1 Acidobacteriota bacterium
CCTGGCTGAACTGGTCGCGCCGCCTATCCAAAGACTACGAACTACGCCATGACTCGGCCGAAACCATGATCTATGTTGCCTTTGCCCATCAACTCTTGCGCCGTGCCACCTAGTTTTTAGACAGGTTCTAAGACCTGGAGAGTGACAAGTTCTCGGGCCCGTTCAGCCTCGATTTTGCTTGATCTGGAGGTTTGATAGTTCGGTGGCCAGATCGATCCATTGATCAAAGAGCAACTTCAATCGCTCGTAGTTCTTCAGCTGCTTGCGGATTGCCGGCAGGTCTTCCTTTCGGACGAACTTGGAGCTGCTCCTGGCCTTTCGGGTGAAGCTAAGTTGGTAGTAAGGGCCGTGCTTTTGGGGTGGTGTTGCTGTACAGCGGCACCCTGGATGGCCGCATACGGTGTACTGCTTTGAAAGGCTGCCTGGCCGCAGTTGCCCGAGTCCAGCAAGGTCCCGCTTCAGTTTCTCGATCTGACGTTCGATTTCAGATTCCCTTTTGGTATTCATTGGAGAAAAGTATACCTCGACGGTGTCTGATAGCTGTATAATGCTATCAGACACAGCCGAGGTTACCTACATGACTCTTTGGGTTCCCTGGATGAACGCTGTTCGATCCCTGCGTCCTGCTTGCCAGAGATCTCGCACTTTCCTGTGGATGGTCTTGACCCTGATTGGCCTCTGTTGCCGGCTGGATTTGGCCGGGGTTACCAGTTATGTCCGGGTTCTCGGCTTGCGTCCCCAGGCTTACCATCGCTTCCTGCATCTGTTTCACAGCAAGGGACTCGATTTAGAGAAGCTCACCACCTGCTGGGTGAATTTGTGCCTGGCGCTGTTTGAACCCGTCTGTGCCGGCTCCCGCTTGGTCTGTCTGGCCGACGGCATCAAGGCACCCAAGGAGGGCAAGTTGATGCCCGCCGTCAAGAACTTGCACCAGCAATCGGCCAGCAATTCCAAACCGGAGTGGATCATGGGCCATTCGTTTCAGGCCATTTCTCTGTTGGTCCAAGGCGCTTCCGGACATGTGGCCGCCGTACCACTGACGTCACGGATTCACGAAGGGCTGATCTTCTCCAACCGCGATTCCAGAACCCTGCTCGACAAGTTGGCGGTGCTGCTGTTTTCCATCGCCAACGTCTTGGAGCGCAGTGTTCTGCTGGTGGCAGACGCCTATTATGCCAGCGGCAAGTTCATCCATCAGTTACTCGCCAACGGTCATCATCTTGTCACTCGCGCCAAGAGCAACGCCGTCGCTTACCTGCCTGTGCCCACGCCCGAGCATCGTCGGCGGGGCAGGCCACGGATTTATGGAGAAAAGGTCCGCCTCAAGGAACTTGCTCAGGACCTTGCTGCGTTCACCTCAGCCCCCAGTCCCGTCTATGGCGAGAACAACCTCACTCTGCGCTACCGTTGCCTGGATCTGATCTGGCGCCCGGCAGCACGTCTGGTGCGATTCGTCATCGTATGCCATCCTCTGCGCGGCACAATCTTCCTGCTTTCCACCGACCTCACCCTCGACCCACTCGAGATCCTCGTGCTCTATGGTTATCGATTCAGAATCGAGCTCGGGTTCCGTCAGGCCGTGCACGTCCTCGGCGCGTATGCCTACCATTTCTGGATGTGCGGAATGAAGCCGCTCAAGCGCGGCGACGGCGACCAGTATCTACATCGGACCAGCGATGCTTACCGCGCCGCGATCCGCCGCAAGATGGCCGCCTTCCACATCCATGTCCAGCTGGGATGCATCGCTCAAGGGCTGCTGCAACATCTGTCCCTGAACTACACCGCTGAAGTCTGGCTCTGCTTCAGAAGCTGGCTCAGAACCATGAACCCAGCGCTCCCGCCATCAGAACTGGTTGCCGCAAACGCTCTCCGTGCCACCATCCCAGGATTTTTCTCCTCTTCCCTATTGGACCCCAAACTGAAGAAAATCCTGGACCAATACGAGCGCTTCGATATCCATTTGGATTCACAGGAGATCGCTGCGTGATGGAATACTGCGAACTCAGCACTGTCCAGTTCTGAAAGGATTCTCGGAATTGAAGCGGGGCACGATCCTGAGAGAACTGATCCACGAAATGGATATAGCGGTCGAAGCTGCCGTCGACTATGTTGACACCCTTGCCTCACCCGTCAACACAGAAGCGCAGGTCGACGGTGTGGCGTTGACGGCCTCTCTTGGTGAAGGGTTGAGCGGGAGTATTGTTACGGAAGCGACGCGTCGAGCCGGTAAAGACGGGGTGGTTCTTGTCGAGGAATCGGGAAGTGTAGAAACAACGTTGAGTGTGCGAGAAGGCATGTACTTCGAACGAGGTTTTGTGACGGATAGATTTGTCACCGATCAGGCGCAGCAACTTGCCATTCTCGAGAATTGCCATATCCTAATCTCTGCTGAAACCGTTCGGTCGATGCATCAATTGCTTCCGACAATGGAACAGGTCGCGCGTGCCCATGAGTCCCTACTCGTCATCGCACCCGACCTCGAAGCCGAGCCACTGGAGACGCTCGCGATTAACGCGCAGAAGCAACTCATTGTCTGCGCTGCGGTGAAAACCCCTGCACCTGCCTCGCGCCCGGAGGTTCTAGAAGACATTGCGGTTTCCACCGGCGGTATAGTGTTCCGTTTCGCTTCTCAACTCAGCGACGCCAGAATGCAGCAACTTGGCTTCGCCAAGCGAGTGGAGATATCAAGAGACGGCACATGGATTGTCGGAGGGCGGAGCAATGAGCAGATGCTAGCCTCTAGGGCCGCGGGAATCAGACAGCAGCTATCCGTCAGCAAAAACGACCGTGAGATGGAATATCTACAAGAGAGGCTCGCAAAGCTGACAGGGGCGGTGTGCGTGATACATGTGGGCGGGGCGAGCACTGCAGACCGAGACGAACGCAAATATAGGATTACATCTGCCCTACACTCTGTACGGTCTGCTATCGCGGGCGGAGTCGTACCGGGCGGAGGAAGCAGTCTCTGGAGAGCGCATCTGAAACTGCCTGAGCAAGGGGCTACGCTGCTTATGGAAGCGCTGACAGCACCAATTTATGGACAAATTAAGAACGCTCGGTTGCCGGTGGACCCCATAGTCGAAGAACTCATAAAACATGCGGACGATCCACAATTCGGCTTTAATGCACGAAAACTGATTGTCGAAAACATCGTGGAAGCGGGCGTGCTCGATTCAGCCACGATAACGAAAAGGCAATTGCAGATCGCATTTGGACATGCTCGTAAGGTCCTCCAGACTGGGGGATGGGATGTGTCACATTTTCAGAACCGGTCTACAGCCCACTGAATAAACGTTCGAAGCACTCACTTTGATCGTGGATACTTCGGCACATTTTGTCTACGCCGATCTCTGATCGGCTCGCCGATTGTCAGACCCTCTGCAGCCACCTTTCGATCTCTGCAGCTATTTGGTCGTACACAAGTTCCTGTTCGCCGACTGAGAGAAGCACCATGGCTTTCTTCGGATCATTTACAGCTTGGAACCCCTTGAGAGCTTTGTCCCGAGTAAATCGACAGGGCTTAACGATCAGCGGAATAACGCGGGTCCCTTGCTCTTCCGCGTTCTTCAGGAGCGGGGGCAGTTCGTTATCCATGATGAAATCGGATGCTAGAAAATCAGCGCTCACTAGCAGAACGGCAACGGTGGCCCGGTGAAGCGCATTCTCGATTTCCTTCTTCCACTTGTCGCCTGCCCTTAATTTCGTGTCTACCCACAGTTCCAGCAAGCCGTCTTTCTCCAACGGTTTGAGGTGAACAAGCAGGCGGTCCAGGTACTCTACGTCGCTGTGACTGTAACTGATAAACACACACTGCTTTCGCTGCACTG
>PMYF01000104.1 GCA_003171295.1 Acidobacteriota bacterium
TGTCGCTCGCGAGCCACCAGAACCTGGTCAAAGCGCCGCCGTCCGGCCTTGAGAGCCTCTTCGACCGGATGCAATCCATAGAGAACTTCCATAAAGGTTAGTGTAGAAGATCGACAAAGATGGGCGCGGTGACACAGCTATTGGTAGCGGGCCGGATTCTGGATTGCCCATTATCCGACTTCCAGGTACAAGTCCAGTTCAGCGCACCAGCATTACCGTGACTTTACCGATAAAATACTACCGATAAGCGATAAAAAGATATTGACAAACACAACTTTTGCGGTATTATCAGTGTAAAGGCTTTTCAAAGGAGATTTTATGCGAACTGAAATTCAGACAAAGCTGCAAAAGATCAGGAAAGTCAGCATCATCTTCCGCGTGATCTGCAAAGGGCTGTTGGCNNCTATCTGTGTGGTCTTTGGAGTCGGAGGTATCAACTACGACAACATGATATTCCGGACTGCCGAATTGACGCTCGGCCTCCGCCTTATTTTGGGCGCTGTCACAGCTCTGACGTTTGGGGCTTTGTTCAAATGCTTCTATCACTTGCATCAGCTCTTCGGGAATTACTCTCGAGGAGAAATTTTCACCCGGGAGTCCGTCGGCCAACTCCGCCAGTTTGGCATTGCCTGTCTGCTGTGGGGTGTCATGAACTTCTTCTGGGTCTTATCGCTCGCCCTCTCTGCGCATCCGGCGAAGACGTTCCAAGCCCACTTCGACTCCTTCGCCATCGGAGCCATCATCATCGTGATTGCATGGTTTATGGATATGGCCGTGGAGTTGCGCGAAGAGAACGAACTCACCATCTGAGCGGGAGGAGGAGAATAACCATGCCGATTATTGTCAACGTGGACGTGATGCTCGCCCGGCGGAAAATGCGGCTGAACACGCTGGCCGACCTGGTCGGGATCACTCCGCAAAATCTATCTGTCCTCAAAGCCGGTCGTGCCAGGGCCATACGCTTCAGCACGTTGGAACAACTCTGCGAGGTGCTTGATTGTCAGCCCGGCGATCTCCTGTCCTTTGAAAAGAGTTCGGCCCCCTCCGCGCATGAATTGAGGGTTTCATTGGGCGCGTGACATGCGCCGCTTCGGGCAATTCCTGCGTTGCAGTTGAGGAGGCGCTGCGCGTGGCCAGGAGGGTTCCCCGCGCCGCCAAGTAAGCAGTTCCACTGCGGTCCTTCTTGCCTCTGAATTACCTGAGGAGTGATTTTCAATCGGAATCCATTTTTCGGCAGAACCTGGCGGCAAATATGTCGTCTAATTGAATGAGATGAGTATAGCTGCGTCTATTCGCCCTTTCTTCGGTCAAAGTTCCGCTACAGTTGCAGATGAGCAGGTGCGGCAGGAGAGCCTTGCCGTTTCCGCAGGGCTGAAGCGCCAGGATGCCGGGCTGCTGGATGAGCTGATCGTCCGCTACCAGCACCGGCTGTTGCGCTATCTTCTTTATTTAACCGGCAATCGCGAGATGGCCGAGGACCTTTTCCAGGAGGTTTGGATGCGGGTTCTGGTGCGGGGAGCGCAGTTCAACGGCAAGGCACGGTTCGACACCTGGCTGTTTGCCATCGCGCGCAACCTGGTGATCGACCAGCGGCGTAAGCGGACGATGTCCAGCCTTGATGAGTTGTTCGAGAGCGGTGGCGACGACGATCGGCCGATGGCTTTCGAGATTTCCGACGGCGAGCCGACGCCGTTCGACCGCTTTGCCAACCTCGAAGACCGGGAGCGGATTGCGGGGGCGCTGATGGAGATGGACACGCTCTACCGCGAGGTGCTGGTACTCCGCTTCCACGAGGAGATGTCACTGAACGAGATCGCCAAGGTGACGCGGGCGCCGCTTTCCACCGTGAAATCAAGGCTTTATCGCGGTCTGTCCGCAATCAAACCCAAGCTGGAACGCAACGGCTTGCGCCGCCATGCGGCGCCTGCGATGCGGCCAACTGCGCCTTCGGCGCTGAGGGCGGTATGAAGCCAGTTGAAGGCGCCGATACCGACCGCGAGCTAGTTTCGGCTCTTGCCGGTAACCAGGCGGACCGCGAGCGCGCCGTGAGCTATCGGACCCGCCGCGTGGTGAGTACCTCACACGGCGTGATACAGGAGCAGAAGGCCGGGCGGAAGCGGAGCCGCGCGGTGGCGCTGGCGGCCACGCTGGTGGTACTTCTGGTGCTGGGCCCTCTGGCCTGGTGGATCGCCGATACCCTCATCGAGGAGGAGCACATGGCCGGCCTGATGGGCCAGTTGAGCTTGTTAATCTTCTTCCTGAGCGCGGCGGTGCTGGCCTCCGTGGTGCTGGCCGGCTGGCTGCGGCGTAGATCCTGACCGTCCGACTTCTCAATAAAGCACATCCGGAGCGCAAGCGGGCGCAACTTACCGATTCCCTTCTCCGTCCATCTGTATAGGAGTCAAGCGAAGCTTGAACTCCTGAAAACCCCTCTGAGAGAGGGTTTGGCTATGCGTAATCCAGAATCCATTACCGTCAACGAAGACGCGCATCTGATTCCGATGTGGTCCATCGTGGCCGCCGTCGCGGCCTTTGTGCTGGTGGAGTACTACTTCTGGGTGATTTTGCCCCAGGGGCGAACCCATCCGCCGCCGCTTGGCCTCCGCATCTACTTTGATATTTCTTGCGGCTTGCTGGTCTCGCTTTACTTCCTGATGGTGGGCTACGTCAGCCGGGACGCGCCGCGGCGGGCGATGAGCGCGCGCTTCTGGATGGCCCTCTGCTTCGTGATGCCGGGCGGCATCGGCGCGGTGCTCTACTTCCTGCTGCGCCAGCCGGAGGTCTCGCGCTGCCCGGCCTGCTCCACGCACGTGCAGAGCGACTTCCACTTTTGTCCGCAGTGCGACTACCAGCTTGCGGCCAGTTGCGGACACTGCTTCCGGACTGTGCGGGCCTCTGACCAATTCTGCACCCGCTGCGGTCATGAGCTTGCCGCGGATCACATGCCTGCGCGGCTGCGGGTGATGGGCGAGTAAGCATGCACCGGCCCTACGGGACGGTTTTAGCATGGTTTGTATGCCAACCCAGGGTTTCGCTTCACTCCACCCATGGGCTACTTTCACTTCCTCCCTCCGGGAGGAACGCCGGCAGTTCATCCGCAAACCTTCGTGCGATTGCCCTACTATAGGAAGCCCCCCTGCCCGACACACCCGTGCGCGGTGTAAACTTCTCCTTCGCGCCGAAAATCTCGTTTCGTCCACGCGAACAGGGAAAACACTATGCGCAAAGTTTCGTTTGTTCTCTTCCTCGTTTTCGTCCTCGCTCCGTTTTGCCCGGCCCAAACCGCACAGTCCGCTGCCCCCAAGCGCCCCATGACCTTCGAAGACATGATGCAGTTGAAGCGTTTGGGCGAAACCGCCGTTTCGGCAGACGGCAAATGGCTGGCCTACTCCGTCACGACAGTGAATCTGGACCAAAACACGAAAACAACGGAGTTGTGGTTGCAGGCGATTGCCCCGTCTTCCGGAAGCGGCAGCGAACCGATGAAGCTGGCTGTGTCGCAGGCCGGGGACAGCGGCCCGCAGTTTGCCCCTGACGGCAAGCGGATTCTTTTCCTCAGCAGCCGCTCCGGCTCCGAGCAGGTCTGGCTGGCGGACTTCGATGGTGCAACCGGCGCGACCAGCAACGTGAGGAAGCTGACGAGCGTCTCGACTGAAGCCGGCGACGCCATCTGGTCGCCGGATGGGAACTCTGTTTTGTTTACTTCCGCCGTCTATCCGGATTGCCCCGCAATCACGACAGCCGACAGTGCAGCTGGCGATAAATGCAACGCCGATCGCGATGCCGCTCAGGCCGCAAGCAAGATCAAGGCGCAGATTTTTACTCAGCTTTTGTATCGCCACTGGGACCACTTCACCGGCCCCAAGCGCACCCATCTTTTCCTGGCAACGGTCGCGACCGGCGCTCTGCGCGACCTGACGCCGAACGATCCGCGCGATGTTCCGCCCTTCTCACTTGAGGGCGGCGGCTGCGGTTGCGCCTTTGCGCCCGACTCCAAGGAGCTGGCCTTCACCGAGAACCTCGACCCGGAGCCGGCCATCAGCACCAACACCGACATCTTCACGCTCGACCTGACCAACCCATCAGCCAAGCCGGTAAAGATCAGCACTGCACTCGGTGGCGACTTCAACCCCGCCTACTCGCCCGACGGCAAGTGGCTGG
>PMYF01000767.1:0-7760 GCA_003171295.1 Acidobacteriota bacterium
GCCGCAGCGCCGAGCAGATTGCCCGCGCCGCGGACTCCATCGGCGGGCACCTCGATGCCTTCACCGCCAAGGAGACTACGAACTTCTCGATCAAGGTGCTGGACGAGCACCTGCCCCGGGCCTTTGCCATCCTTGCCGACCTCGTGAAGAACCCGCTTTTTGAGCCCGCGCACATCTCGAACGAAAGCCGGGTCATCCAGGAAGAAATCAAGATGGTCGAGGACACTCCAGATGACCTGGTGCACGAGATCTTTACGCAGACCTACTGGCGCGGCCACGCGCTGGGGCGCCCCATCCTCGGGACGCGCCGCAATGTGGGAAACTTCGATCGCCAGCGGTTGCTTCGCTACTTTCGCCGCCACTACACCCCCAACAACATGCTTATCGCCGCTGCCGGCAACGTTCAGCACCGGCGCGTGATGGACCTGGCCGCAGAGGAATTTGGCGACCGGCGCGCCGGTCCCCCCCTGGCGAGTGGCCCCGTTCCGGTTGCGCACCCCCACCTTCAGGTGCGGCACAAGAAGGATTTGGAGCAGGTGCACATTTGCCTGGGCGCGCCCGCTTATCCGCAGCCCCATAAGAACCGCTTCCCGGCGTACATCCTTAATTCCGTGCTGGGCGGCGGCATCAGTTCCCGCCTGTTTCAGAATATTCGCGAGAAGCGCGGCTTGGCTTACGCCGTCTTCTCCAGCCTCAGCAGTTATCACGACACCGGGTGCTTGAGTGTTTATGCGGGTACCGCCGCCGAAAAGGCGCGACAGGTGATTGACCTGGTGCTCGCGGAGTTCTGCGCGCTGAAGGCAAATCCCCTTAGTGAAGAAGAGTTGCAGCGCGCCAAAGACTACTTGAAAGGCAGCCTGCTGCTCAGTTTGGAGTCTTCCACCAGCCGCATGGGAAACGTGGCGCGTCAGGAGATGTACTTCGGCCGCTACATCTCCCAGGACGAAATTGCGCGCCGTGTCGATGCGGTCACTACCGAGCAGGTGCTGGCCGTGGCGCGAGAGTTTTTCCAGCCTGACCGTCTCGCCATTACCGTGCTGGGACCGCTGACCCGGCTCAAGCTCTCCCCCGCCGACCTCGCCTGCTGAACCGCATCCGCGCACCCCGCCGAAAAACAGCGGGGGTGTTTTCCCGGCCCTTTGCCCTCCGTCGCCGGCTTCCGCCACTCAGGGTTTTCTACCTTGCGTCGTGCTAAACTATTGCCATCCGGGATATATCGTCCCGGCTTGTTCCCAGGCGGCCCCAATCCGAATTGGAGGTGTGCAGATGCGCAGCAAATTTCTGGTGCTTGCGATTTTCGTGGCTACGTCCTTTCTCTCTGCCCAGACTCAGCGTGAGGTGCCGGCGCGGTCGGTCGAGCGTATTCAAAAGGAAGTACGGCATGAGCTTCTGATGCTTCCCTACTTCGATGTTTTCGACGATATCAAGTTTTCGGTGGCAGGTTACGAAGTGACCCTGGTGGGGCAGGTTACGAATCCGACGCTCAGGCGGGACGCCGAAAACGTTGTCAAGCACATCGAGGGCGTGGAAAAGGTCGTGAACCAGATCGAGGTGCTCCCGACCTCGAGCATGGATGATGGCCTGCGCTTGCAGCTCTATCATGCCATTTATGGTTTTTCAGCGATGGAAAAGTACGCCATGCCCGTCGTCAAGCCCATCCGGATTATCGTGAAGAATGGGCACGTCACACTGGAGGGTGTGGTGGATAGCGAGAACGACAAGAACCTGGCGAACATTCGCGCCAACGGGGTTTCCGGAGTTTTTTCCGTTACGAATAATCTGGCGGTCGCCAAATCCAAGTAGCGCTGCTGCCAGGCCGGGCAGTCGCCTCTCCAGGCGCTGTTTGAATGTGAGAAGCCTGCAGGCGCGGGCGGGCAGCCGCGGCGGAAGGCGCTGAAGCTGTGCCTGCCTCGCCCGCGGCGGCTCCGTGTGCAGACTATCCTGGGTTCTTTCTCTGCGGGATGGCTTGAAATACAACAGCCCCGGAAGGCATGTGCTGCCGGGGCTGCGTCTTGCACAACTCTATGGTGGACGGGTCAACCCGCGCCTCGCACCTTATTACCCGCCATGTTCTTACGCCGTCAGCCAATCAAGAATTAGTGGCTCGTTCTGCGGCGCCGTCCCACCAAGAAGAGCAGTCCAGTGCCGAGCAAGGTCAGAGTGCCGGGCTCCGGCGCAGAGGTGGTGCCCAGGATCTGGAACGAGTCGGAATTCGAGCCGGGGAATAGGTTATCTTTCACGGGGCCGAAGGAGCTCTCGTAGGCGGTGGACGGCCCGTTGTTGATGTCCCAGTAGAGCGCACTGCTGTTGGCCGTGGTCGCGTTCTGCAACACAAGGTAGTACGTGCCGGCTCCCAGGTTGTAGTTGCCCCCACTAACACTCTCCTCGTCAAGATCATAGCCAGAGGAATTCGTCTTGAGGAACGTGTTGGTCAGGTTGATGGTTCCGGAATCCAGGACCGTAAACGAGCTGAATGGAGTGCCGGTCCCGATCTCGAAATCCACAGTCTTCGGCACGTCACCTGAATTCGCCCATACCCAAAAGTTCAGTCCCGTCAGGGTGGAAGCCCCCGACAACGTGAAGGAGTCAGCAACAGCGTACCCGGAGTTGATAGTCCAAGCGGATAAGGTTCCGTCCAACGGACCGTTGTCATAGAGAACATCAGTAGCCGATGCTGGAACAGCGAACATGGCCATCATGACGGTAAATAGGATGATGCCGCGAACACGCCCAGGCATGTAAGTGCGAAAAACCATAGTAAAGACCTCCCATAAGCGTAGTATTGACCGGCGCAGAAAAAGAGCAGGTTTCATGCCAAACTCCGCGCCTTGCTCGTGAAACTTGGAGTCGGTTTCAGGGCGATGTAAGCCATTGAACATAAATGGATTACGTCTAATTTGCCGGCCTATGGGGTATAGTTTCGGCGCCGATTACGGCGAGCATTAGAGTTGATCGAAGTGGAAGTTGCTGCCTGATTTGTGCAAAATCTTGCGACACCCACCGCAGCAGGGCAGAGCCGCTGCGGCGGTTTCACTCAGGGCTTCGCGCCTCATTATGCTCCTGCCGCGCGTTTTGCTTTTCCGATTCTCCTCGAACCGTCCTATAATCGGTCTTAACTCCGGTGGGCGAGAATCGAAACTTGAAGCACACAAACATCGAGGCGCGACACAGGGATTTCCATACGGGAGGCGCCGCCTCTGCTCCTACCTGTTCCTTCTTGCTCGTTACTTGCCGCTCGTCCCTGGGCATGGCCTTTCCCCAGGAGGTCGCGTGAGTCTGCGCGTCTGCGTCCTGGGCAGTGGCAGCAAGGGCAACGCGACGCTGGTTGCGACGGAAAAGACTCGCCTGCTGGTTGATGCGGGCCTGAGCCGCCGCGAGACCTTCGCGCGCCTCGCCGCGGTGGGCGAGCGCGCCGGCGACTTTGGCGCTATTCTGATTTCCCACGAGCACATGGACCACGTGAACGGCCTGCGGGTTTTGGCTTCCGACCTGAAGGTTCCCATTTATGCCACCCAGCTCACGCGCCAGGTGATCCCGTGGCGCCCGAAGGCCGGCCTCTTCGAGCTCATCACCCCGGGTGAGAAGTTTCCGGTGGGCGATATCGAAGTCACACCCTTTTCCATTCCACACGACGCCATCGATCCGGTGGCTTTCACGCTGGAGTCGCAGGGCATCAAAATCGGCGTGGTCACCGATCTAGGTTATGTCCACGAAGTTGTGAAGCAACGCGTGAAGGGTTGTCACTGCCTAATCTTCGAATCCAATCATGATCTGGACATGCTCAAGGTCGGGCCGTACCCCTGGCACGTCAAGCAGAGGGTCATGAGCCGCCACGGCCACCTCTCGAACCTCGCGACGGCGGATTTTCTCACCGCGGACTTTGATGGCGCGGCCCAAGTCCTCGTCCTCGCCCACCTGAGCGAGACCAACAATCATCCCGAAATCGCCCGCCTCACCGCCGAGCAGGCGCTCGCTCAGCGCCCCGGCGGCGAGCGAGCCGTGCTGCACCTCGCCAGTCAAACTTCCCCCACGCAGGTATTCCATTTCGGGTAGTACCAGGGGCGCTTTTTTGTGGTACAAGTTCGCCCTGCAAAATCCCTCGCGCCTGCCACAGGGATCCTGCTCCACTTTCCCGAGGAGGTCTGTGCCGGATGTACGAAGCCTTCCTGGTTGGGCTCCTGATTTCTGCTCTCATCGGCTTGGCCACTGGCGCCTGACGTCTGCTCCCCGGACACCAGACCCCAGGGTCTTTCTTGTGGTAGGATGCTGGCTGCGATTCTCCGCCCAGGCAGGGGGCCAATCGCGAATCCAAAATCCAAAATCGGAAAACCCAAGCCATGATTCTCCGCTACACGCGCCCGGAAATGGGCCGCATCTGGACAGACGAAAACAAGTTTCAGAAATGGCTGGACGTGGAAATCGCCACGGCCGAGGTGGAAGCTGAAAGTGGGCTGATTCCCAAAGCCGCCGCGCGCGCCATCCGCAAGAAAGCGCGCTTCGAGGTCGAGCGCATTCTCGAAATCGAACGCCAGGTGAAGCATGACGTAATCGCCTTCACCACCAACGTGGCGGAGCACGTGGGCCACGAGGGGCGCTATGTCCACTATGGCCTTACTTCGAACGACGTGGTGGACACGGCGCAGGCGCTACTGGTGCGCGAAGCCTCTGCCCTGCTGCTCGCGGGAGGGAACCGCCTGGGCGAAGTCCTGAAGAAGCGCGCCTTGGAGTTTCAGCACACACCCATGATCGGCCGCACCCACGGCATTCACGCTGAGCCCATCACCTTCGGTTGCAAGCTCGCCATCTGGTACGCGGAAAACCAGCGCAATGTGGAGCGCCTGGCTTATGCCGCGGAGCAGATGCGGGTCGGCAAGATTTCCGGCGCCGTGGGCACTTATACGCACCTACCGCCCGCCATCGAAAAGAAAATCTGCCAACGTCTGGGCTTGGAGGCTGCAGTTGTCTCGTCGCAAGTCATTCAGCGCGACCGCCACGCGTTCTACATGTCGACGCTCGCGGTTGCCGCGGCCTCGCTCGAAAAGATCGCGCTGGAAGTCCGTGGCCTGCAGCGCACGGAAGTGCGCGAGGTGGAAGAGTATTTCTCGCCCGAGCAGAAGGGCTCTTCCGCCATGCCGCACAAGCGGAATCCCATCACCGCTGAGCAGATTTGCGGCTTGGCGCGCGTGCTGCGGGCGAATGCCCAGGCGGCGCTGGAGAATGTGGCGCTCTGGCACGAGCGCGATATTTCGCATTCCTCCGTCGAACGCGTGATTCTGCCCGATTCCACCATCTTGCTCGATTACCTCCTGGCCAAGACCGCCCACCTGGTCGAAACCATGTTCGTCTACCCCGACCGCATGCGCGAGAACATGGATTTGTTGAAGGGCTTGATATTTTCAGGCCAGTTGTTGTTGGATTTGGTCGAGAGGGGGGCGCGGCGCGAGGACGCCTATCGCTGGGTGCAGCGCAACGCCATGCAGGTTTGGGAGACGCGGGAGGATTTTCGCACGCTGGTTGAACGCGACCCCGACATCCGCCAGTATTTGAAGCCCAGCGAGATTGCCGAAATCTTCAAGGTGGAGCGNNGCGCCGAAGCCGTTATCGATATTGACCACACACACGTTGGGCGAGCAACTGTTCAGCATGCCCAGCAAGGCGGCGAGACCACGGAAGCTGGCGCCATATCCGATGCTCGAAGGCACGGCAATCACCGGCACGCCCACCAATCCCGCTACCACGCTGGGCAGCGCTCCTTCCATGCCCGCCACGCAGACGATCACACGCGCTTCGCGTAGGTGTTGGCTCTCACCCAGCAGTCGATGGATGCCCGCCACGCCCACGTCGTAGAGCGGCTCAACGCGGCTCCCCATGATGTCGGCGGTCACCAGGGCCTCTTCTGCCACAGGAATATCCGACGTGCCCGCGCACACCACTAGGATTTTGCCCTTGCCACGAATCTTGCGGTCGCGGCGAATGCTGATGGCGCCGGAGAGGGCGTGAAATTCCACCTTGGGATCGAGCGGGCGCAGCAGTTCGTAGAGTCCGCGGTCGCCCCGCGTCACCAGGATGTTGTGACGGTTGCGCAGCATGCGGCGCACGATGCCTTCGACCTGCGCGGGGTCCTTGCCGCGCGCAAAAATCACCTCCGGAAACCCCTGCCGCAGCGAGCGGTGATGGTCGATCTTGGCGTAACCCAGGTCCTCGTAAGGCAGATTGCGCAGGCGGTCGACAGCCCCCTTCACGGAGAGCTTGCCGCGGCGCACCTGGTTCAACATTTTGGTGATTTCTTCGGGAGTCAATGGGTTCCTCCGCGCAAATAACGATGATCAACTGCGAGCCTTCAGCGCTCAGCTTTCAATGTTCAGCCGACCGCCTCTTGCCTGGTTGTAGCTGAGCGCTGACTGCTGACCGCTAGTTCTTGTCCAGATGATCAGTATACCAGCCCCTGCCGCGTTTCTCACTTCCTTGACTTCGTCCCGCATGCCGACTAACATCCGGCCGATGAGTTCCTCGCAGGGTGTGGGCAGGAAACGGATCATTCTAGGTGTCACGGGGGCGAGCGGCGCTTTGTTCGCGCGCCGCACGCTTGAGATGCTGGAAGCCGACGCGCGCGTCGAAAAGATCCACCTGGTCATTTCCGGCAGCGGCCTCAGGCTCCTACGCGACGAGCTCGACCTCGAGGTTTCGAAGTCCGCCGAAATCCCCGTGGCCCTGGCGGGGCACCCCACCCCTAAGACGGAATACCTGCTGGATTCCGACATCGGCGCCTCGATCGCCAGCGGTTCTTACGCCGTGGCCGGCATGGTGGTGATACCCTGCACCACCGGGTGCCTGGCGCAGATCGCCGCAGGGATTTCCGGAACGCTCATTGAACGCGCGGCGGACGTCTGCCTGAAGCAAGGCCGCAAGCTTATCCTTGCCGTGCGCGACGCACCCTTCAACCGCATCCATCTTGAAAACATGCTGCGCGCGCAGGCCGCCGGCGCAGTGATCTTCCCCATCATCCCGACGTTCTACCACCGGCCCCGGACTCTCGACGACCTCGTGACCCAGTTCTGTTGCCGCGTGCTGGCGTTGCTCGACCTCGAGCAACCGGAGCAGTTTCGCTGGCAAGGCGAAAAGAGCCGGGATTAGGGGGTCGCCGTGGCGCTCCCAGTCCTCATCGTCATCCTCGCCATCGCTGGCCTGGCCGATGCACTCTACTTCACGTTTGCATATTACGGGCGTATCAAGAAAGCGCCGTGGGTGCCGGAGATTCTCTGCGCCCGCGAGGGCTCGAAGTGTGTCACCGTGCTCCAAACATCTTACGCGCGCGTCTTGGGCGTGCCGAATTCGCTGCTGGGGATCATCTACTATCTCTTGCTGCTTGGCTGGGGGCTGGCCGCCCGCCGGCTCTACGCATATGATGTAACTGTGTACGCACTAGCTCTTCCTTTGAGATGGGTTCTGGCCGCCGGCAGCGCGATGCCGGTGATCGCCGGTTTCTACTTGATCTATGCTCTACGGCACAAACTTCACATCGCCTGTCCTCTCTGCTACACTGCGCATGCGATCAATGCCGCGCTTTTCGTCCTATTGATCGTCTTCGCTTTCTAGGCCCTCGTTCGGAAGTCCGTCCTTCGTGCCCATTACGATGTTGAGGAGTCTCTGATGAAAACTCATGCGTCATTTAGAATTCGTTCCATCATACTCGCGCTGCTCCTGTGTCCGGCGCTCAGCCTGGCGCAGGAGCTTAAACCCGTCAGCCTGCCTGCACCGCA
>PMYF01000767.1:7823-9355 GCA_003171295.1 Acidobacteriota bacterium
AAGCGCACGGCGCCTTCGGCGATGAACTGGCAGGAGGTTGACGTCTATGTGGCAACCGCCGACGGGCTCTACGTCTATGACGCCAAGGGGAACAAGCTTGACCCCGTGGTGGCGGAAGATGTGCGAGGCGCGACCGGTGAGCAGCCGTTCGTAAAAGACGCGCCCGTGGGCCTTGTCTATGTCGCGGATTTTGCCAAAACGGGGAAAAGTTCCGCGGAGGACAAGAGTTTCTACACGGCCGCGGATGCAGGCTTCATCGCGCAGAATGTTTACCTCTTCTGTGCCTCGGAAGGGCTCGCGGTCGTGGTGCGCGGCAGCATTGACCGGGCGGCGCTCGCCAAGGTGATGAAATTGCGTCCCGACCAGAAAATCCTGCTGGGGCAAACGGTGGGGTATCCCAAGAAATGAGAGCCGAAAAAAGGCAGGTATAAATTCAGACCGGTATATTAGGTGGGGGCCGCTCGGCGCCCTTGCTTCCACAGCAATTCTTGAACTTGAGCCCGCTGCCACAGCGGCATGGCTTATTGCGGTCTCTCCCTTTCATCACAAGCAATCTGGCGTCCCTAAGTGTCTCAATTAATCTCTGGTCCGCTGTATGCACAGCAAAGGTTTCCGAGGCGAATGCCATCTGAGGATTGCCCTTGATCTTCTCGATTAGCTTCTCTTTCCTTTCCAGTCCTCCTTAGTCCGGTCGACGGGGGTCAGAAAGGAAACGGCTATTATCTTGACGAGTTTCGCATAGATAAACACATCTCCATTTTGTTGAAGGCGGGCGTCGCATCGAAGCCTCTCGCCAGGTACCAGTTTGCTTTTTTCGGTGGAACAAAAGTACAGCCCTCGATTATATCGGCAAAAAACAGGTGGAGTTCGGCTCCCCCATCGTCGTCAGATTCATTAAGTAGGAATCTGCGCCATGTCTCGGCAGTGCGGTCTAGAATCGCTCTGACAGTTTCGGGACACGAGTCGTTTGCTGTGACTATTACTCTCCAGTGGACACCTATTAGAAACCGCTTGAGCCATACGTCGTAAGCAAACGAAGTCTGCTTAGCTTCGTGGTAGGGATTGAATACTTGCTGACAGAATTCACGTTCATCCCGTCCAAGAAGTTGTTCACAATCTCCGCAAAGAAGGTATTCCCGTCGCGTTTCCTGGTGGCGCTTGTTCGACGTGAGCCCGCGCAAGTATCCGGTTAAAGAAGTCTCCTTCAGCCACTTCACGGCGAAGTGCGGAATTATGTGACTGAGTTTCAGTTCCTTCTCTTGTAAGCAGAGATTGCACCGGCCCATCGTAAGCTCCAGTGAGGGGCACGCAGATTCAAAAGGCGGAAATTATACCCATTATAACATTGAGCCTCTTAAGCGCTGTGGATTTAAGGTTAAGCAAATTGACGAAAGCCGCCGACCTCGGGCAAGATGAAGCCCTGACATGAGCGAGACCGTAAAAAGCAAACTCCCGCCTTCAAGCGCGCCTTCGGGTGATACGGTTTCAACAGGTATGGCAGGCAAGCTGCGCACCACGCTCGAAATGATCAA
>PMYF01000767.1:9397-11254 GCA_003171295.1 Acidobacteriota bacterium
TTTCAACCGCATTGCGGACCGGAAACTCGACGGACTCAACCCGCGCACGCGGATGCGCGCTCTGCCCGCGGGCCGCCTCACGCTGCGCTTCGCCGTGGGTTTCACCGTGCTCTCCTGCGCGCTGCTGGCACTCGCGGCCGGGGAGCTCAGCCCGCTGGCTTTCAAGCTTTCGCCCCTGGCCATCGCCGTCCTGCTTCTCTATTCCTACACCAAGCGTTTCACTCTGCTCTCGCATTTGGTGCTGGGCATTTCGGACGGCCTCGCTCCCGTCGCCGCCTGGATCGCCCTGCGCAACAGCGTCAGCCTGAGCGCATTATTGCTGGGCGCCGCCGTGGCCTTTTGGGTGGGGGGCTTCGACCTCATCTATGCCTGTCAGGACATCGAGTTCGATCGCCGCGTGGGCATTCATTCCTTTCCGCAACGCTTTGGCGTAGCCGCGGCTCTGTACGTGTCCATCGGCTGCCACTTCGCCATGGTGGCTCTGCTGTTGTGGGTGGTGAGAATGGAGCGCCTGGGCTGGATTGCGGCCGCAGGGCTGGCGCTGATGGCGGCTCTGCTTGCCTACGAGCACTGGATTGTCAGACCTTCCGATCTTTCCCGCCTCAACGCCGCCTTCTTCACGGTGAATGGATATATCAGCCTGCTCTTTTTAGTCACCTGGGGAGCGGACATCCTGAGGCACTGAGTCACTGAATCAGTGATCAAGTCTCATTGCGTCTGATGGGGGACGGGCATTTCCCGGAAAACCAGGGAATCGAAAATGGCGAGGACGTGCTTGCGGTAGGCGAGCATGCGCTCCAGCATGCCGTGATACATGGGATCGCGCTCGGCCAACCGCTGCCAACGCTCCAGCACGTGCGGTGGAACGTCAATGTCTTCACGCAGTTTCTGCAGAGGGTGGCCGCGCAGGAAGAGGCCGTAGAAAAACGCCGCTTCGTGCTGGGGTTCGGCGAAATTGATACTGGCAGTAGCCATATGCTCGATGTTCCCAAACGAAATTCTAATCAGAAAAAGCCGTAGCGCGCCAGCAAAATTCTTCCCGCGTGCCCCCGCGCGGAAACATAATGATAAGCCCCTTGTCAAGCCCTAATCAATATTCATGCGGGTTTGGCGAAGGTGCCCCCGGCAATATTGTTGCCAGAACGGAATGGCCGGCGAATTGCTAGGGGTCCGGTGCTGGTGTCATTTGGAATGATATCTTTTTCGAAACAATGGTCATTCCCGCGAAGACGGGAATCTAGTCCGTCGGCGTCGCATTTCCAATGGCTTGCGGAGNNAGCGCCCGTGTCTCGCAAATGATGCCAGTACCAGGGGTCCGTCCCGTTTGCAAATCAGGCTCCATACCAGTAAAATCAGAAGGTCGGATATGTTTCCTCCAAACCTCCGCATCGAAGATTCCTCCCTGCTGCCCATTGCCGAGAAGGTTCTGGCGGGTGAGCGGCTGAACTTTGCCGAAGGGGTAGCGCTCTACAATTCCACCGACCTGCTGGCCCTTGGCTACCTGGCCCATCGGGTGCGCGTGAAACTGCACGGAATGCGCACCTACTTCAACGTCAATCGGCACATCAATCCGACCAACGTGTGTGTGGCGAGCTGCAAGCTGTGCGCTTTCGGGCGCAAGCCTGAGGCGACGGGCGCGTATACCATGGCCCTGGCAGAAGCCTTCCGCATTGCGGGTGAGAACTGGTCGGAGGCGGTGACGGAATTTCACATTGTCGGCGGCCTGCATCCCGATTTGCCGTTCCAGTATTACCTTGATTTACTGCGCGGCCTGAAGCAACGTTTCCCCGGGGTACATCTGAAGGGGTTCACAGCGGTTGAGATTGGTTACTTCTCGCACCTGACGCGGCTTTCGAA
>PMYF01000767.1:11313-12516 GCA_003171295.1 Acidobacteriota bacterium
CGAGGACCGCGTTGACCACCTGCTGCAACTGCGCAAGCTCCAGGACGAGACCCACGGCTTCCAGACGTTCATCCCGCTGGCCTTTCACCCCGCCAACACCGAGCTCGGCAAGCTGGTCGAACACGCGGAGACGAGCGGCTTTATGGATTTGAAGAACGTCGCTGTGGCGCGCCTGCTGCTCGACAATTTCCCGCACATCAAGGCTTACTGGATCATGATGACCCCGCGGGTAGCGCAGGTGGCGCTGCGCTTCGGGGCCGACGACCTGGACGGCACCGTGGTGGAGGAGAAGATCTATCACGACGCCGGCGCCATGACCCCCCAAGCCATGACTCGTGCGCAGCTCGTCCGCCTGATTCATGAGGCGGGCTGCGAACCCTTCGAGCGCGACACCCTCTACCGCCCCGTCACCCGCACCGAAACCAGCGTCACCGTGCAGTTGTAAAGGTGCAAGCCGGCGGTCCTGAAACTACTTCAGGGTCGCTGGCGGGCGCGAAAAGCCGCGGACCTCACACAGCGGACATCCGCGCTACGCTGGCTTTTGCATAAAGCTCTGTCTCCTGGATGGAATTGAGAGGGGATTCTACACCCGGCATCTGAAATCGGGCAGGCTCTGGCGGCGTGGGGTGCGGTGTTGCCTCCGCCGGGGCGGCGGCTCCGTCGCTTGAGACAGTTTTTCCGCAAGCGGATCGAGTGTAGAATCGCATCCATCATGAAAACCTATCGCGTAGCGCTGCTTCCCGGGGACGGAATTGGCAAGGAGGTCATCCCGGCCGCAGTCCGGGTTCTCAACGCCGCTGCCCAAGAGTTCGCCCTTTCCTTCGACCCGTTCGACTGGGGGTGTGAATACTATCTGCGCACCGGTCGGATGATGCCCGCGGACGGGCTCGAAACGCTGCGCCCGTTCGACGCCATCCTGCTCGGCGCCATCGGGCATCCCACGGTTCCGGACTACATTTCGCTCCGCGATCTTTTGCTCCGCATCCGGTGCGGTTTCGATCTCTACGTTAATCTGCGCCCCGTGGAGACCCTGCCCGGACTCGATCCGCCTTTGCGCGGCAAGCGCGCGGAAGACATCCACATGCTCTTTGTTCGCGAGAATACCGAAGGCGAATACGTAGGGCTGGGCGGCCGTTTTAAGCGGGGCACGCCGGATGAAGTCGCTATCCAGGAAACGGTGTTCACGCGGAGGGGCGTCGAGCG
>PMYF01000059.1 GCA_003171295.1 Acidobacteriota bacterium
GAACGGCTCCCCCGGAATCTGCACTGCGCGTTGCGCTACTTCTTGAAGTCGCGGACGTACTTGACGAGCGCTTTAATCTCGTCGTCGCTGAGCGCGTCACCAAAACCCTTCATCTTGGTCTTGTCTCCGTCCTTCACCCCATCCTTGATGGCCTTGGTCATGGCGTCGTCCTTCAGGTCGGCCTGGACTTTGGCATCCGTATAATCCTTGACCCCAACCTTCTCGCCCATCTTGGTCTTGCCTTTGCCATCCGCTCCATGGCACTTCGTGCAATTCTTTTCCCAGTTCTCTTTGGCGTCCGCCGCGCGGACGGACACTGCGCCCGCAATCAGGAGCGCTACACCGACTACAATTAGTTTCTTCATAACTGTGATTTGGTTCTAGTTTAGCTCTGTTCTCTTAGACCGTTTATGCCGCCCATTTATTGCGGGCGGCAGGTCAATAATATCCCGCCCACCCGCCAAAAGCTACTTCTTGAACGCCCGCACGTAGGTCACCAGGGCTTTCATCTCCTCTTCGCTCAGGCCTTCGGCCGCCTTCATCCGGACCTTCTCGCCGTCCTTGACGCCTTCCTTGATCGCCTTCAGCATGTCGGCGTCCTTGAGCGAAGCCTGGTATTTGGCATCCGTAAAGTCCTTGATATCGAGCTTCTTGCCCATCTTCGTGTCGCCTTTGCCGTCGGCGCCGTGGCACTTGGCGCAGTCCTTGGCCCAGGTTTCTTTCACGTCCGCGGCGGAAGCGGACACCACCATCGCCGCGCAAGCGGCAATCGTCATCATCATTGCGTTCTTCATAATAGATATTTAGACGGTTTATTCGTCCCCTCTATTCTGCCGGAAAGATTAGTTTCCTGGCAATTAAATTCTTCTTCGGCGCACAAGAAGCAACACTCATGCAGGGCGGACGCTCGCTCAGGGCCGAATCCGATCGTTCAACCGGAGGTAGCTCTGCCAATCATGCCGAAGAGACGCACCTGCGGCAGGGCGTCTCAAGCAGGTTTATCCACCGGATAAGCCTCAACCAGCGTGGCGCCCTGTTTCTTGGCATAGGCGATGGCTCCCTGGAGGAGCGTTCGCGCCACACCCTGGCCACGATGCTCAGCCGGGACGACGGAGCAGATGACCGACCAGACGGGCTGGTCATCGACCGCCTTCATCACAGGCGAGCGCTTGAGCTTCGCGTACTCTGTGCGTGGCCCGACCGAGACCCAGCCGACCGGGACCTGGCCGTGATAGCCGATGAGGCCCGGTGGATGGCCGGCATCGACGAGCGCCTTGAGCGCGGCGCGATTCGCTTGCGCGCGGGTCATCCCCGGCGGTAAAGGTTGGCGGGCGCCGCTGAGGTAGCGCTTGCTGCAAATTTCCCGGCGTTCATTGCTCGGATCTAGGCTTTGGACACAGTCTCGTAATAGTGTCTCACTCAAACAACAACTAATCGATAGTGGAACACGGGAATCAACACGAGACAAACTAATGAAAACAGCACGCATTCACACACTCTTAATCGCAAATCTGCTGCTGGGCGCCCTCTTCGCAGCCAGTAGTATTCGCGCTCAGGAAAGCGTGGTTTATTCGGAAGGCTTCGAAAATGGTAACGGCGGGTACGTCGTGAGCGGGAACGCTTCCTGGGAATGGGGCACGCCTTCCGCAGTGGGCCCGTCCAGTGCGCATTCCGGCCAGAAATGCTGGGGCACCCTGCTCAACGGCAGCTTGGCCGGCCCGAAGGAGGGTTTCCTGACTTCTCCCGCCATCGCGGTGCCGGCCTTGAGCGCCAGCCAGGTCGCGCGCGTGAGCTTTTACACCTATGTGGACATCCCCGCCATGCAAAACAAAGGCGAATTCCTGGTGTCCAGGGACAATCTTACCTGGCAATCCCTGGTTTCTTTTTATGAGCAAAGCGGTGGCGGTTGGCAACGCTACGAATGCGACATCTCCTCCTACGCCGGAGGCAATATTTACTTGAAATACCGGCTTTACCTGGTGGCGGGCTATCCGGCCATGCCGGGCATGTACGTGGACGACATTGCAATCACCACCTACACGAAAACCGGCCCCACCAAACTGCTGACGCTCCAGGCAAGCGAGGATCTCACTTCCTCCTGCCCCTGGGTTTATACCTGGGACGGAACCCAGTTTCAGCGCGATAATGACATCTACTCCGTCGCGCGCGACGTGACCGGCAAGTACCGGGACTATTATCTGTTGCAGCAGCCGCTCACGACCCAGGATGGCCAATACCCGCTGCAGATTAGGGAAACCGAAAGTGAGGAATCGTGGACTGACTATGCTGGTTTGCTGGCGGTTGACCACGATGCGGATACGTGCATTGCCCCTGACAACCAGGGCAACATCTTTGCCTACCATCCCGCTTCACTGGTGGCCCCCGTTTCCGCACAATCCAGCGCGGGATCAAATGTGCTCAGCCTCGTGAACGCCAAGGATGGGAACGGATTCGCCGCCTACAGCCAGGACTTTGTGGATGTTGATTTTGGCGCGGCTGACGTTTCCAAAGGCGCCATCCTGGTGCTGAGGGTCAAGGGATTCATGGACGGCACCGGCGATCCCAAGCCGTTCATCGGCCCGCCGGCTGTCGTGGTTCAAACCCTTGGAACCAACGGCCAGTACCAGGAAGTGGGCCGCCTGCTGCCTCGCTTCGAGTTCTCGGAGTGCGCCTTCAACCTTGCGCCGTACCTGCCCGATTCCGCGGGCAAAGTCCGTGTGCGGCTTTCTTCCATTTCTCATGAAACGAAGTACCACTTGATTGACTACGTCGCCCTGGCTGCGGAACCCGAGCCCGCCAAGCAAATCCAGAACCTGGCCCTGGCCGCCGCTTCCTACGCCGGACAGGATATCACGAGCAAGCTGGCGGCGACCGACGGTAACTCGGTGTACCTGAACACCGGGAACCAGTTCTCATTGACCTTCGCCGGCGCCGCGCAATCCCTCGCCAAACGGGATTTCATCTTTGTGAGCGAGGGCTACTACATACCGCACGGCTCGACCTATTTCATCTATACCTGGGACGGGTCGGCCTGGACCATGCGAGACAGTTATGGGTTTCCTACCACGGACTACACCAAGACCTTCGACCTTTCCCTGTTCCTCCCCGATCCCGCGGGTGAATACAAGGTCCGCATTTGGCAGAACCAAAAGGAGAGCATGGCCGCCATCAATTACGTCGCACTGAGCGAAGGCTCGACCGCCGCCACCCTCGCCTCGGCCACGTATGTGCCAACCGGCGCCGACATCAGCTCGGCTATCCGGGCTTCAGACAGCTCACGCTATACCTTTGCTTATGCGCCCAACCGGGATCGGTGGACTGCCTATAGCTGGACAGGACTCGATGTGAATCATCCACCAACCGCCTCCCCGGCCACCTTCGACGGCACCACGATTACGTGGACCTATGACGACGCGGACGGCGATGACCAGACTATGGCCCAGGTGCAGGTTTGGAGCGGTCCGGGCGGGAGCGGTTCGTGCGTTTGGAGCCCAGACGCTCTTTCCGG
>PMYF01000853.1:0-872 GCA_003171295.1 Acidobacteriota bacterium
ACATAGGCCAGCACAAGCAGGACGGGCAAAGCCCAGAGGCACTTGGGTCTCCAGCGAGCCACAAGATAAATCGTCGCTACGAAGCAACCCAACCATACCCCGCGGGTGAAGTTCAGCAGGATAGAGAGTGCGACGATGGCGAGCACTGTCCACCAAAGCCACGGCCCATGACCGGGTCGAGCGCCCACCCGTTGATCACCTGCCTTGTCCTGTGCAGGGCTATAGGGCCGGCCGGCAGTGGACAGAAGCAGAAACCCCAAGAGCATGGCGAAAACCAGCATCTGCTGTCCACCGAAGTTCATCCAGTGCCCCATGAACCCGTGGATGCGCGTGGACGTCAGGAACTGATAAATCTGATCAGGATGATGGGCCCGCACGTCGCGGTACTGGATAACGAACTGTACGATGGCAACCACACCGGCCACAGGAGCGATGAGGAACAGGGCTTGGAGGAGACGCCGCAAGTGCCCACCTCTCACCACCAGGCTCATCGCCAATAGCCAAGCGAAAAACAAAACCAGTTTTCGAACAGCAAACCAGCCTGCCGCGGGGTTTTCCGCCCAGAAGATTGGAATCACCGAAAACACGCAAAAGAGTGCGAGCGGAAGTTTGACAGGCAGAAAGTGCACCTGGGGTCGATCTTTCAGGAGGTGAATCACGTACAAGACTGCGGCACCCGCCAGCAATGACTGGGAAACGGCAATAGAAATCTGAAACGTCAAGACGAAGAGACTAAAGAGGACAGAAGCCCATCGGGTGACCCGAGGCTCTGGTAATTCTCTGCGCGTCCATCCGAGGATGTTCCCGAGGCTTCTCACAAAGGCCCTGAAACTGTATTGGAATCGGAAGACAAATTCAAGCTATACATCAAG
>PMYF01000853.1:877-10425 GCA_003171295.1 Acidobacteriota bacterium
AGTGCGCGACAAGCCTCCGCAGCATGCGAACTGCGTCCTGTGTCAACAGGAACAGCAACAAAGGCCCCGTTGCCAACACGTTTTTGTTGTAGGCAAGCGCCTGCGTCAAGCTCCCGTGAAAGAACGCGGCAAGGGCCCGGGTGCTGCCGCAGGCCGGGCAAGCGGCGAGGCGGAACAGGTGCTTCCATAAGCAGATGTCCGGCGCCCGCCCCAGCACTTCCGGCGGGACAAGCACAAAAAGCACCAGGGCGAGAAACAGCAGCACTCCTCGAGGTATTCCCTTCGAAAAGATAGCCATGGCTCACTACATCCGCAGGGGTCTGCCGAGGGAGTCCGGAAGCTTGTTCACCGCAATCAGGATTGCGTCCACAAGGCTCCAGATCCCGCAGCCGCCTGCAGTAATCAGCTTCAGAGTGCCCAATCCTGCATAACCCAGGTAGAAACGATCGATGCCCAGAAACCCCAAGAACATCGAGAGCAGCAGCGCGGACGACCAGTCCTTGTCACCGGGTTGAACGGGCGGAGTGAATCGGAGGGGACGACCCTGTGCGTCCGGCAGTTTCTTCAGAACAATGAGGAACACGTCGATGAGCATCCAAATTCCGCAACCGCCCAGGGTGACTAGCTTCAGGATGCCTAGTCCCACGTAGCCAAGATAGAACCGGTCCACCCCGAANNTGGGTGCAGATTTCGGCAGAGGGAGTGACCTCCTGCCCGCACGAGGAGCAGTATCGCGTGCCCAGCCGCGGGCGCTGGCCACAGGCCACACAGAACTCAGCGGTATCAGCAAGTTGTCGCGCGCAATTCCGGCAATACATGATGAACACTCAGGAAGAGGAAATGGAGATTCCTTGCTCGGGGTATTTATAGTGTCTGGCAAGCGAAATGTAAATGGGCCGGATAAGAATATTCCGGATGGGAGCCGACGGGGTGGGAGGCGGGCGTGTGCAAGGATCGCCCATGGGCGCGCACGCCTACGATGTGGATTACAGGACCATCACCCTGGCGCAAGGCAACGAACTTCCGGCGCTGCCTTTAATTCGGCTCTCCGGCTGCCGCAGGGGTAAGGGCCACGTCGCGGGTTGGCTGGCCTGAGACGACCGGCACCGGTTCCTTTTCCAATACCAAATCAAGCGCTTCCTGAATCGTCTTCACGTACTGGAGTTTCAAACCCTCGAGCATTTGGGGGTTTAGATCTTCGTTAACGTTCGGCTCGGTGTCGGCGGGGAGAATCACCTCGACCACTCCGGCCCGCTTGGCGGCCAGTACCTTTTCTTTGATCCCGCCTACGGCCAGCACCTGCCCGCTCAGTGTGATCTCACCGGTCATGGCAACACGAGGCCGTGCGGGCCGGCGAGTAAGGGCTGAGACCAGGCAGGCGACCATGGTGACTCCTGCCGAGGGACCGTCTTTCGGAATGGCTCCCGAGGGCACATGGATGTGGATGTCCTTCGACTGGAAGAAGTCCGGGTCAATCGCGTAGTCAGCCGCGTGGGAGCGGACCCAGGCCAGGGCGGCTTGCATGGACTCCTGCATGACCTGGCCGACGTGCCCGGTCATGGTGAAACCCTTTCCGCCCTTCATGGCATCGGCCTCGACGTAGAGGACGTCTCCTCCGGTGGGCGTCCAAGCCAATCCCACCATCACACCCGGCTGGCGCGTGCGCTCGATGATTTCGGTCTCCAGGCGATAGCGCGGGATCCCCAGTGAATCCCGCAGATTGTCGGGAGTGACGAGGATCTTTTCCGGCCGACCCTCGGCCATTCTGCGCGCCTGCTTACGACATACCGTGGCGATTTCCCGCTCCAGGTTTCGCACCCCGGCCTCGCGGGTGTAATGACGGATGATGTGCGCCAGCGCTTCCTTCGAGAACTCGATCTGCTCGGGAGTCTTGGTGCCGTGCTCCTCGGTCTGTTTCGGTATCAGGTGCCGGATCGCAATTTCGATTTTCTCCTCCTCGCTGTATCCCTGAAGTTCCAGGACTTCCATACGGTCGAGGAGCGCGGGGGGAATGGTGTCCAAGACATTGGCTGTACAGATGAACAGTACTTTGGAAAGATTGAATTGCACGTCCAGATAGTTGTCGCGGAAGTGCGCGTTCTGTTCAGGGTCGAGAACCTCCAGCAGGGCGGAAGACGGGTCGCCGCGAAAATCGCGCCCGATCTTGTCCACTTCATCCAGCATGAAGATGGGATCGCGGGTTTCGGCGCGACGCACCCCCTGAATGACCTGGCCGGGCAGGGCTCCGATATAGGTCCGTCGATGTCCCCGGATTTCCGCCTCATCGTGAATCCCACCCAGCGACATCCGCACAAACTTGCGATCCAGCGCGCGCGCAATCGATTTGCCCAGGGAGGTCTTCCCCACGCCCGGAGGCCCCACAAAGCACAGGATGGGTCCCTTGAGCTGCGGCTTCAACTGCAAGACCGCGAGGTAGTCCAGAATGCGCTCCTTCACTTTTTCCAGGTCCCAGTGATCCTCGTCGAGGACCTGCTTAGCCTTGGTAATATCCACCCGGGTATCGCTTACTTTGATCCAGGGTAGCGCCACCAACCATTCCAGGTAGGTGCGCGTGACGTGATAGTCAGCCGCGGCCGGCGACATTTTCGCCAACCGCCCCAACTCCCGGATCGCTTCCTTCCGGGCTTCTTCCGTCATGCCGGCGGCTTCGATTTTCTTGCGCAGCTCCTCGATTTCCTGCTGCTCGTCGGCTTCGCCCAGTTCCTTTTGAATGGCCTTCATCTGCTCGCGCAGGTAGTACTCCCGCTGGCTCTGCGTGACCTGGTCCTGCACGTCCGACTGAATCTTGGAGCGGAGTTGCAGCACCTCCACTTCCCGACCCAGTTGCCGGTTCAAACGTTCCAGCCGCATCTTCAGGTCGAGGCTTTCCAGTAGCTCCTGCTTTTCACTGCTGGAAAGCGAAGGAAGATTGGCCGCGATGAAGTCCGCCAGCCGGGCGGGATCGTCGATGTTCATCACTACGGTTTGCAGGTCATCGGAAAGCGTCGGCGAGAGTTGCACGACCTGCTGGAACATCGTCATGACGCTGCGCACGAGCGCGTCGAAGTCAGATTCCTTTCCAGCGGGGGTAATGTCCTGGAGGGGCTTTACGCGGGCACGCAGAAAGGGCTCGACTTGAGTAACTTCCTCGATGGCGATCCGCTGCAGGCCTTCCACAAAAATGAACAGACTCTGGCTGGGCAGCTTGATGATCTTATGGATGAAGGCCACCGTTCCAATCTGAAAGAGGTCGACGGGTTGGGGGTTGTCCACCCGTGGATCGCGCTGCGAAATGACTCCCACAAACTTGTCATCCTCTTTCAGGTCACTGATCAGCTTCAGCGAACTGTCCCTTCCGACCGTCAGCGGCAGGATGGCATTGGGAAACAGGACGGTATCGCGTACTGGAAGAATCGGCAGCGCCGCAAAATCGATGGCAGCTTTTTGCTTGGAGGCCATTGGCCAACAACCTCATCGTGTATTTTCAACCAGCCCTGGCAACGGACAACCTGGGCGCTCGAATCTCATTGTATCACGGTGATGCTGGCTTCCCGAGGGGAAGCACCCGGAGCATTCGTGCCTTTGCCCTAAGGCATCGGGCACAGAGCTACACGGTGGGCCCGCCGTGAATTTCCACTTCCCCGGGTTCCACGACTAGCGGCCCGGGCTCAGGGAGTTTGCCGGCCCAATTCGCCCAGGCCCAGAAGATGGCAGTGGTGGAACTGAGTATTCCCGCCACCAAGCCGATCGTGCGGGGCCCGTGGTATTGGGAAGCGACCCCCGCGAGCGCCATGGAAATCATCATGATGGACCACGTCAGCGACTCGGTCGTGGCAAAGACTCTTCCTCGGAATTCGTCGGGAACGCGGCGGAGCATTTGCGATACATTCAGCACGGAACTTACAGACACGCCGGCGCGGGAAAGCGCAATGAAGAACAGCGCCGCACCGAACTGTGGCACTTGGCTGAACAACACGTAGGCGCCACCGTGGATGACATAGCAGATGGAAATGGCGCGCTTGTAGGTATGGAAGCTGATGCGTTTGCCGAGGTAGTGTCCCACCGCGCCGCCGATCAGCAGGCCGGCTCCCGCGAAACTCCAGATGATGCCGATACCCGCCGGGCCCCGATTGAAGACCTGTTCACCAAACAACGTAAAAAGGATCTGGGCGGCACCTCCACCAGTAGCCCAACCCACGCCGATCAAGGCAATGCCGAGAATCAGCGGCGACGATCGCATGTAACGGAGGCCTTCCTTATACTCGTGCCACGGCCGCAGGACCCGGTCCTCGGTCAAGGCTTCCCGCTTCGCCCGGAAGCTGCCCGGCGCGCGCAACTGCCAGATGCAGGCCGCCGACGCCACGAACGAAAGGGAGTTCAAAACGAAGGCCCACTGGTACCCCAGGCGCGCCGCGCTCAAGCCCGCCACCATGGTTCCGATGGTCAGCGTGGTCCACTGCGTGGTCTGGGTCAGCGAATTGGCCGTGTGCAGTTCCTCCCGGCTCGAAATCGTGGGTAGGATGGAAATGCGGCCGCTCGTGAAAAAGGGCGACGCAAACATGAGAAGCGCGCTCAGCCCGTAAAGCAGTGACGGTCGGTGTTGGCGCACCGTAAGCACAAACCCCAGCGCTACGACCGCCCGGACCAGGTCGCTCGCGATCATGATGCGCTTGCGGTCCAGGCGGTCCAGGACGACGCCGGCCAGCGGCCCCGCCAACACCGCAGGGACGGCGCGCGACAACATGACGCCGCTCACCGCCAGTCCGGAATGGGTAGTCTGCATCACCAGGCTGAAAACTGCGATGTTGTTGAAGTGATCGCCGATCTCACTCACGACCTGGCCGATCCAGGTGTACCGGTAGTTGCGGTTGCGGCGCAAAAGCTGGAGAAAATCATTCATCGTTGGTACTCTGCCTCATTTATTCCCCCCATGATTTTCCCGGGCCGACGATGCCCTGGACGGCCCAAGCCGCGCGTCGGCCGGCGCGCCATTCACCTCGTCCATCCGCCGGTTATTGCCAAGAGGATGGGAACTCGCGTGGGTCACGGACTCCGAATGCAATCCAGGCCGGAAGTTCTTTACCATTCTACAATAGCTACACGGTCCAGGGGCGGCCCAGACCGTCCGTAGCGCTAAGTTTGGCGTGGGATGTTGCTGAACCAGGGGAGTACGAACGTGCTCACGGCAAATCTGATTTCGTAGCGCAGGGCCCGAGGAGGGAAACGGAATCAACGGAAGTCCAATAGGCGGGAGCCAAAAGGATAGGGCGCGGTGAGGTGTGGGCTCACCGCGCCCGGGGGAACGAGACTAACGAGTTGGGATGGTGGTGAGCCGCTTGGGCCCGGCCTCGAGCACGTGCTCGGGGCACTCGCGCATCAGGAGCTTGAAGTTCTCGACGAAGCGCGCGGCCAGCGCGTCGTACTTCTTGTAATACTCCTCGCGGCTGGGCCAGGTGTTGGCGGGGTCGAGGATTTCGGCGGGCACGCCCTCGCACTCCTTGGGGACCTCGAAGCCGAAGACGGGATCCCTGTGGTATTCCACCTTGTGGAGTTTCCCGTTCAGAGCGGCATTCAGCAGGGCGCGGGTGTGCTGGATGCTGATACGTTTGCCGACGCCGAACGGCCCGCCGGTCCAGCCGGTGTTAACCAGCCAAACCGCGGCATGGTGCTTGACAATTTTCTTCTTCAGCAGCTCCGCATAGGCGTAAGGATGGTGCACCATGAACGGCCCGCCGAAGCAGGTGCTGAAGGTGATTTGCGGTTCGATGCCCAGGCCGATTTCCGTGCCCGCGATCTTGCTGGTATAGCCGGAGATGAAGTGGTAGATGGCCTGGTCGGGAGTGAGCCGCGAGATGGGCGGCATGACGCCGGAAGCGTCGCAGGTGAGGAAGATGACGTTTTGCGGATGGCCGGCGCGCTTTTCCGGCAAAGCATGGTCGATAAAGGAGAGCGGATAAGCCGCGCGCGTGTTCTCCGTCACCGAGTCGTCGTTCAAATCGACCCGGCGGGAGACAGGGTCATAAACGACGTTCTCGATGATGGTCCCGAAGCGGCGGGTGGTGGCGTGGATTTCCGGCTCGGCCTCCGGCGAGAGTCGAATGACCTTGGCGTAGCAACCGTCCTCGAAATTGAAGACTCCGTTATCACTCCAGCCGTGTTCGTCGTCGCCGATCAGGCGGCGCTGGGGGTCGGCGGAGAGGGTGGTCTTGCCGGTGCCGGAGAGGCCGAAGAAGATGGCCACATCACCGTCCGGCCCCACGTTGGCCGAGCAGTGCATGGGCAGCACGCCCTCGAGCGGCAGCAGGAAATTGAGCACCGTGAAGATGGTCTTTTTGATTTCGCCGGCATAGTTCGAGCCGCCGATGATGGCCAGGCGCTCGCGGAAATTCAGGATGATGAAAGTGTCGGTGCGTGTGCCGTCCACCATGGGCGAAGCCAGGAAGCCCGGCACAGCGATCACCGTGAATTCCGGTATGTGCTTCTTCAGTTTGTCCTGATTACGGATCTTCAGGAACATGATGCGGGCGAAGAGGCTGTGCCAGGCCTTCTGGGTGATGATACGGATGGGCATGGAATAATCGGGATCGGAACCGACATAGCAATCCTGCACGAAGACGTCGCGGCCCTGCAGGTAGCCTTGCAGGCGCGTCAGTAGCGTGCTGAAGTTTTCGCCCGTGAAGGGGCGGTTGTAGATGCCCCACCAGACGCGTTCCTCCGTGGACTGCTCGCGCACCACGAACTTGTCGGCGGCCGCGCGCGCCGTGTGCTTGCCAGTCGAGACCAGTACCGGGCCCTCATGCACCAGGCTGCCCTCGGAGCGAAACACGATCTCCTCATAGAGCGCCGCCGTGCTCAGGTTCCAGTAGGCGCGCCGCAGGTTTACTAGCCCGTGGTTCACAAGGCCGTAGTCACTTGCCAGAAGCCCGGCTTCCTTTGAAGCGGGTGATACGATGTCAAGGTAGATGTTCATAGCCAGTCCCTCACCAGCTTCCGGTCGCCGAGATAGAGCTCGTTGGCCGAGTTGGGATCAAGCGCCCATTGCATGCGCTCGAGTCCTTCCGTGATGTCCTTGATGGTGCCGCAATAGCTGAGCCGCAAGTGGCCTTCGAAGCCGAATTCCTTGCCCGGCACCGCCACCACCCGCACTTTCTGCAGCAGCAGGTTCGCCAGCTTCTGCGAATCCTTGAAGTAGGCGCCGAAGTCCGGGAAGCAATAGAACGTGCCCTCGGGCTTCGCGACTTTCACGCCGGGGATGGCCAGCAGGCGGTCGAGCATGATGTTACGATTATTTTCGAGCGTCAGGCGCAGACTTTCCACGGAAGCTTGCACGCCGTTCAGCGCTCCCACGGCAGCCCACTGCGAAGGCGCCGAGGGGCCTGAGGTCTGCTGCGATTGGATATTTCCCATCGCCTCGGTCAGCTCGCGGTTGGCGATCGCCCAGCCAATGCGGAAACCCGTCATGGCGTATGTCTTCGACACACCGTTAATGACCACCAGCTTGGATTGCTCGAGCGGGGTCTTCAGCCAGTCGTAACATAGCGGCGCGCTCTTGCCGTCGAAAACCAGGCGATTGTAAATATCGTCCATGATCAGATAAATACTCTTCTTCTCGCAGAACTCCACCATCTCCGCGATGAAGTCGCGCGAATACATGGTGCCGGAAGGATTGTTCGGGCTGTTCAAAATGATGGCCTTCGTGTACGAACCCACCGCCTCCGTAATTTCACGGACGGTGGGGCAGAAGGTGCCGTCCTCCGCAGTCACGACCACGGGCACGCCCCCGGCGAGCTTCACCATCTCCGGATAGCTCACCCAGTAGGGGGCCGGGAAAATCACTTCTTCCTTAGGGTCCAGAATCGCGAGCAACAACACCATAAGAGCTTGCTTGGCGCCCCCCGAAACCAGAACGTTATCCGCCGAGACGAGCTTATGGTAGTGCTCCTCGGTGTAACGAACGATGGCCTTCTTCAAAGAGGGAANNGACTTCGCCGGTGTTCAGCAGCGACGTACAGTTGATCACCGCATCAATCGGCGCTTTGCTTTTCGGTTCACCACCGCCTAGGTGAATGACGGGCTCGCCCTTTTCCCTGAGCAATGCGGCGGTTTCGTTCAGCTTCAGGGTGGGCGACTCACAGATGGATCTTGCAAGCTGGCTGAGGCTCATAGTCTCTCGTCCCTTCCCATGGAATATTTCCGGGCAATCCCATGAAAGCACATCTGGCTTGTTCATGCTAGGGCTGCTTTTTTATAGGAAGTATAAGCATTTGGCAGGAAGACATAAAGTCTTAACTCTTGGGGAAGGAATTTACTGGGCGGCACGGTCCCGAAAATGGTCGCGAAAATTGAGAGTTGCCTGCCGTGGGTAAAGCAGGACCGTTCTCGACTAGCCTACGTCGACTGCTGTCGTTGGTCGACGCGGAACATCGCTCTTAGGGCGGCAGGTGAGGGTAGAAATGAGACAACTAGCCTATAACATTCCACCCGGCCGACCGCGCCGCGCGGGCAGCCACGCCGGGGTTCCGCGTGGCCTCGGTTTATCATCCTGTGAAAGGAATAGGCCATCCTGATTCCCCTCCCTGGGCGGGCGGCGAATTTCCCCCCGTGTTTACGAGAATGGCAGCGTAAGTGCTGCACAGTCTTAATCCTATCATGATGTCGGGGGTCCACGGGATGACGTACGACGCAACCAAGATGCAGGACTGGGAGATTTCCGAAGCGGCCGAGCGCGAGATGCCTAGTCCGCGTGAATGGCAGGAAAGATTAGGGCTGCAACAAGATGAAGTTATCCCCATGGGGAGGCTGGGCAAGCTGGATTTCCTCAAGATTATTGAACGGCTAGAAAACCGCCCAGACGGGAAATACATTGAAGTTACAGCCATTACACCCACTCCTTTAGGTGAGGGAAAAAGCACAACTTCCCTGGGGCTAATCGAGGGTTTGGGCAAGCGGGGCAAGAATGTAGGCGGTTGTCTGCGTCAACCCTCCGGCGGCCCGACCATGAACGTGAAGGGCACGGCGGCGGGCGGTGGCAACGCCCTGCTGATCCCCATGACGGAGTTTTCCCTGGGCCTCACCGGCGACATCAACGACATTGCCAACGCCCACAACCTGGCCATGGTGGCGCTCACGGCACGCATGCAGCACGAGCGGAATTATGGCGACGCACAACTGGCAAAACTCAGCAAGATGCGCCGCCTGGACATTGACCCGACCCGCGTGGAAATGGGCTTTGTCATGGATTTCTGCACACAGGCGTTGCGCAATATCATCATCGGCATGGGCGGCAAGTCCGACGGCTTTATGATGCAATCCAAGTTTGCCATTACGGTCAGCTCCGAACTGATGGCGATGCTCGCCATCGTCACTGACCTGGCTGATTTGCGCAAGCGCCTGGGGGAGATTACTGTTGCCTACGACAAGCAGGGGAACCCGGTCACGACGGGCGATCTGGAAGTGGCCGGAGCCATGGCGGCCTGGATGCGCAACACCATCAACCCCACGTTGTGTAGCACGGCGGAGTATCAGCCCTGCATGGTGCATGCCGGCCC